>NZ_FOZK01000004.1 GCF_900114435.1 Halomicrobium zhouii
GGTTCCGACGGACGGGAGGAACCAAGGAACGAGCGAGCGGGGAACGAAGTGGCCCGCGAGCAGCTCGGTTTCGACCGGCGGGAGGCACCGAGTTCTAAGCGAGCGGGGGCTACAGAAACTCGTGACCCGTCTGCTTTCGAACGCAGATGACTCGCGTTCGTGGTATCGAGGACTGCGTGAGGAGCAACAGTAACGCCGATTACACGCCCCAGGGGTAGGTCTCCGGGGGCTCGCGGTCGTCGGCCTCCGGTTCGGCGTGAAGGGGGTGTAGCGCCGTTGTCTCGTCGACGTGGACGTAGGCGTCGTACCGGTCGGGGAGGACGGTCGGCACGTAGTTGCCGAGTTCGCGCTTGGGGTGGTAGACGACGCCGATAGCGCGGTGGCCCCGTGGCTCGGCGAGCGGTCCCTCCTCGTCGCGGTCGAACGCGATGCTGGAGTCCCCGACGCCGGCGCGGTGGAAGACGGACTCGTAGCTCCCGGCTTTGGCCGGCGGGACGGACATCACTTCCGCCGGTTCGCCCCAGGCATCGGCGGCGACGACGCTGCCGCGCTCGGTGCCGAAGCCGACGATCGACGCCTCGTCCGGGCCGACCTGCTCGCGGATCAGCTGGCCGACGTTGACCTCGCCGCGGCGGGCCATGTCGGTCGCGCGTGCGTCGCCGACGTGGGTGTTGTGCGCCCAGACGATCACCGTGCTGTCGGGGCCGTAGTGGCTCCGGAGGCGCTCCAGCGTCTCGACCATGTGCTCGTCGCGGACGTTCCAGGACTCGACGTCGGCCTGGATCATCGACCGGTAGTACGCCTCGGCGTTCTTCGCGACGAGTGCGTTCTGCTCGGCGGCGAAGCTGTCCTCCCGGACCTCGTTCCCCCGGACGTCGTGGCTGAGTCGCTGGAGCACGTCGACGACCTCGTCCTCGCAGTCCTCGGGCGCCAGCCGGAGGTCGCGGGCGTAGGACTGGCCGTCCTCGCTGTAGGGCTCGAAGCACGCGTACGCCTCGCGGGCCCGGTCGGCGGCCGCCGGGTCGACGTCTTCGAGGTAGTCGACGACGGCCGCCATCGACTCGAACAGCGAGTAGACGTCCATCCCGTAGAAGCCCACGCGGTCCTCCTCGCCCCGCCGGTCGTTGATCCGGCGAAGCCAGTCGACGAACTCGACGGTCTCCCAGTTGGCCCACAGCCAGGTAGGCCAGCGGTCGAACTCGTCGAGGACGTCCAGGGCGCCGCCGGACGGGGACGTCTCGCCCCGAACGTACCGGTTCACCTCGTAGCAGTCGGTCCAGTCCCCCTCGACGGCCACGACGTCGAAGCCGTAGTCCTCGACGAGGCGCGCGGTCAGACGGGCTCGCCAGCGGTGGAACTCTGCGGTGCCGTGGGAGGACTCGCCCAGCAGAACGTACGTCGAGTCGGCGACGTGGGCGGCCAGGTCGTCGACGGTGTCTGTCGTCAGCGGCGTCGCTCGCTGGCGAACGGCCTCGATAGCGTCGTCGGCGTCGTCAGCCCCCGTCGCCCCGCGCTGGAGGTCCGGGGTGCGTATCGTGCTCATGATGGCTGACTCCTGACAGTGAACCCGTGGTTACTCCTCGTCCTCGACCGCGTCGCGTTTGACGAGCCGCATCGGGTGGGTGCCGTCGAGCGTCGCGTCCTCGTCGGACGGGTAGACGGCTGCCATGTTCTTGTCCTCGAACTCTTCTTCGAACTGCTCCCAGGATATCTCCGTGAACTCCTCGTCCTCGATGTCGGGGAAGCCGATGCGGAGGAGCCCCTGGTCGCCGGTCCCTTCGGACCCTGCGAGGTGGGCCGGGTAGCCGCCGCGCTCCTCGACGATCGTTCGGACGAGCGTCGGATCCCGCGCGTGGTGGACGGTCGTCTCGTCGGAGTGGTCACTGGACATACTAGCTCGTTCCAGGGACGGCGGGCACTTAGTGTCGCTGCCTAATCAAGTCGCCCGAAACCCGGTTCACTCCTCGGGGTCGCACTCGGGCGGGAAGTCGGCCTTCGACGAGCGCTCGGCGCCGCATCTGATACAGCGGAAGAAGCGCTCTCGATACCCGGTCTGGCCGTCCCAGCGGCGGTGCTGGTCGGGATGTTTCCCCGGAACCCAGTCGGTCTTGTCGACGACGAGGTGCTGTTCAACCGGCGTCGCGTCGGGATATGCTGGTGCGGCGGATCTGTTGTCGTGGGTGTTCATTTTGCTAGTTCCCACAGCGGTCGGTGCAGACACCGGTCCGGCGGCTCCGGCGGCGTCGAAACGTTCGGTGACCGCGGTAGGCACCAGACGACTATAAGCGACTCCCCTGGCAGCACGGTGACGTGTCAAAAACCGCACGACAGCGGTGGGATCGATGGCGAAATTCGCGCCCGCTTTGGGGGCAGCTGGACGTCGTCGCTGCTTGCAGTCGCAAGCGGTCGTAAGCGGTCGGATAGCGAGGTAACGACGGCTTACGGATCCGCCGGAACCTGTCGGCACCCCAACTCCTTTGCCCGTACCGGTCCAAGTACGGGCGAGGATACTCGCATGAGTGACAACCGCGACATGGGGATCGAGTTCGGTGCCTTGCAGGAAGACCTCGAGAACGAGTCCTATCCCATCTCGAAGGAGGAACTGCTGGAGAAATACGGCGACCGGACGGTCGAGCACTCGGGCGGCGAGAGCACCGTCGAGGAGGTCATCGGCCCGCTCGGGCGCGAGGAGTTCGAGGGACAGGACCAGATCCACCAGTCGATCCTCAACATGGTCGGGGACGACGCTGAGGGTCGCAAGGAGTACTCCGACCGCGGGGGTTCAGTGGCCGGCGAGAACCGCGACACCGACGGTGGTGACGGGGACGGCGAGGGGGACGGAAGCCAGGAATCCCTCTAAGTACCTGTCGCTGACGCTAACTTTCTTACGGCCGCCCGGAGTAGTCGGCATGCAGTCGGGCGATATCCATGAGCCACCAACAGCCACCCACCCAGAGCCAGCAGTCCGAACAGCCACCGAACGACCAGCAGCCCCCGCAGCCCCAGCACGCCCAGCAGCAGGTGCAGATGCAGTCCCAGGGGGGTCAGCTGCAACGCCAGAGCCAGCCCCGCCAGGCGGACCAGCGGCTGTTCCCGACGCGGAATTTCCTCGACGAGCGGGTTCGGGCGACCAGCATCACCGCGCTCAACCAGGTCCTCGCGGACATCACGGCGGTCACCATGCAGACGAAGACGGCTCACTGGAACGTCCGCGGGCCGAACTTCTACCAGCTTCACGAGCTGTTCGAGGACGTCGCCGACACGCTGGAAGCGTTCACCGACGACATCGCCGAGCGGGCCACGGCGCTCGGCGGGCAGGCCCACGGCACCGCACCAGTCGTCGCCCGGGAGTCGTACGTCCCCCAGATGCCCCCGACGCTCTCGGACGAGCAGGCGCTGCTCGAGGCGATCGCGTCCAGCCTCGCGCGGTTCGACGCCACGCTGTACGAGCAGATCAATGCCGTCTCCGAGCAGGGCGACCTCGACACCGCCGACCTGCTCAACGAGGTCTCGCGCGGCGTGTCGAAGGCGCTGTGGCTCGTCGAAGCCCACCTGCAGGGCCAGGGCCCCGTTCCGGGCCAGGCCCAGCGGGGGATGCAGTAGCGAGCGTCTCCGACCGCAACGAGCGGGTCAGCAAAGCGTTAAAGAGAATTGCGCCGCAAGCTATCACGTGGCTCACACTACGTCCCGGAGCCTCCCGCGACGGCGTCGAACGGGGACGACGTGGGGCCACCCGGAGGAGCCGACGTGACCACGAGCGATTTCTGGTACAAGAACGCGCTGATCTACGGCGTCGACCTCGAGACGTTCATGGATTCGGACGGCGACGGCGTCGGTGACATCCAGGGGCTGATCGGTCGGCTGGACTACCTCGACCGGCTCGGCGTCGACTGCCTGTGGGTGTTGCCGTTTTACCCCTCGCCCCGGCGGGACGACGGCTACGACGTCACCGACTACTACGACGTCGACGACCGCTACGGGACCTTGGGCGACTTCGTCGAACTGGTCCGCGAGGCCGACTCCCGCGGCATCCGCGTCCTCATCGACCTCATCGTCAACCACACCTCGCGGGACCACCCGTGGTTCCAGAAGGCTCGCCGGGGCGAACAGCCGTATCGCGACTACTACGTCTGGTCCGAAGACCCGCCCGAGCCCGAGGTGCCGCCGATATTCCCGGACGAGGAGGACAGCGTCTGGAGCTACGACGAGGAGGCGGCGGCGTCCTACTACCACCGGTTCTACAGCCACGAACCCGGCCTCGACATGTCGAACCCGGCCGTCCGCCGCGAGGTCGAGCAAATCATGGGCTTCTGGCTCCAGCTCGGCGTCTCCGGCTTCCGGTTCGACGCCGCGCCGATCATGATCGGGAAGAAGGGCCTCGAGTCGACGGCGATGGCCAATCCCCACGACGTCTTCAGGGAGTTCCGCGAGTTTGTCGACCGGCGCAGCGAGGACGCCCTCCTGCTCGGCGAGGCGGGCGGGACGGCCAGCGAGGTCGGCGAGTTCTTCGGCGACGGCGACGAGCTGAACATGCTGTTCGACTTCCTGCTGGCCGGCTACCTCTTCCACTCGCTGGCCACGGAGGACGCCGCGTCGCTCAGCGAGGGACTCAAGATCCTCCCCGAGATGCCCGAGACCGGCCAGTGGGCGAACTTCCTGCGTAACCACGACGAACTCAACCTCGAGTGGGTGACCGAGGCCCAGCGCCAGGACGTCTTCGACGCGTTCGCCCCCGACGAGTCGATGCGTATCTTCGACCGTGGCGTCCGGCGGCGGCTCGCGCCGATGTTCGACGGCGACCAGGCCCGGATCCGGATGGCCGTCCGGACGCCCATGCAGTGGGCCGACGAGGAGAACGCCGGCTTCTCGTCGGCGCCGGCGTCGGAACTGACCCGCCCGGTCGTCGACGACGAGGAGTTCGGCTACGAGTCCGTCAACGTCGACGACCAGCGCTTCGACGAGGGGTCGCTGCTGAACTGGATGGAGTCGCTCTCACACACCCGGATGGAGCACCCGGAAATCGGCTGGGGCGACTGCGCGATTCTCGACGTCGAGACCCACGACGTGTTCGCCCACCGCGCCGACTGGGACGGCCGCTCGCTCGTCGCCGTCCACAACCTCACCGGCGACCCACAGACGACGGCCGTCACGCTCGAAGAGGGCGAGGACGCCTGCGTCGTCCCCGTCTTCGGCGACCAGGACCACGGCGTCGACGGCGGGACGATCGAACTCGACATGGACCCGTACGGCTACCACTGGTTCCGCGTCGGCATCGTCCAGAACTCCCCCGTCCAGCCCATCGAGGACCGCTCGCCGTAGGCCGACGCGACCGGCCCGCGGGCAGGAACCGACCGATCGAACGATTCACCGGCGAATCAGACCATGCAACGAACCCAGCATCCGACCCGACTCGACCCGTCGTATCGCATCGAAACGTCAGGTTCCGCACGGAGGGGTCCCGATGCCTGAACTCGGCTACACTCTCTCCAGCGAGGAGCACGGGCCGAACGCACTCGTCGACCACGCGGTCCGTGCCGAGGAGGCCGGCTTCGAGTTCGCCGTCGCCTCCGACCACTACCACCCGTGGGTCCAGAACCAGGGCGAGGCGCCCTTCGTCTGGGCGACGCTCGGCGGCGTCGCCCGCGAGACGGCGGACCTGCGGGTCGGCACCGGCGTCACCGCGCCGATCATCCGCGTTCACCCCGCCATCGTGGCCCAGGCCACCGCGACCACGGCGTCGCTGTTCGAGGGACGATTCTTCTTCGGCGTCGGCACCGGCGAGAAGCTCAACGAGCACGTCACGGGCGAGCGCTGGCCAGCGTTCGACGAGCGCATGTCGATGCTCGAGGAGTCGGTCGACGTCATCCGGAAGCTCTGGACCGGCCAGAACGTCACCCACCGCGGGGAGCACTACACCGTCGAGAACGCGAAGCTGTTCACGCTCCCCGAGGAGCCCCCGGACGTCGTCGTCTCGGGGACTGGCCCAAAGTCCGCGACGAAGGCCGGCGAGTTCGGCGACGGCTTCGTCAGTACCGCACCCGCCGAGGACCTGGTCGACCGGTTCCGGGAGTCGGGCGAGGGCCCGCGCTACGGACAGGTGACGGTCTGTTACGCCGAAGACGAGCAGACTGCCAGGGAGACGGCGCTGGAGCACTGGCCAAACAGCGCCATCCCCGGCGACGTCAGCTGGGAGCTCCCGACGCCGAAACACTTCGAGGCGCTGGCGGCGGACGTCACCGAGGAGGAGATCGCCGAGAGCGTCGTCTGCGGTCCCGACGCCGACGAACACCTCGACCAGATCCAGCAGTTCGTCGACGCCGGCTTCGACCACGTCTACGTCCACCAGATCGGTCCGAACCAGGCGGACTTCTTCGACTTCTACGAGTCGGAGATACTGCCGTCGTTCGGATAGGCTGGCGGCGAACGAAGTGAGGCGCCAGCTTGATTGCGAACGGCGAGCGATTCCGTCGGCCGCGATACCGACGTGGGAACTGCCTGATCAGTGGTTTGGTGCCAACGTTTTACCGCGCGAACTCCTACGAGCGGTATGAGCGGTCGAGGCGAGAAACCAGACGCCGAGGACGAATCGGAGGCGCTCAGCATCTCGATCGGCGAGACGCTCTACAACGAGGCGGGCGAACCCGTCGGCACCGTCCGCGGGATCGAGGAGAGCGGCGTGTACCTGACCACCCGGGACGATATCGAGGGGATGAGCATCGAACACGCCAGGTCCGGCCAGTCCTTCGGCGAGGCCGAACTGATGTGGCGCTGTACGCAGTGCGGCGAGATGGGCGACATCGAGGGCGGGCTCCCGGACACGTGTCCCAACTGCGGGTCGGAGAAGGAAGACCTGATGTACTGGACGGAGGACTGATCCGTCCAGTGGCGCGCTCCGTCGCGCCACCACGGATCAGTCCGAGTGAGAACTGAATTGCCCAGTGGCGCGCTCCGTCGCGCCACCATGGGTCAGTCCGGGTGAAAACTGGGGCGTCTGGGAAGCGGTGGGCCGTCACGCAACTGCGCGGGGCGGGCAGTCGCCCGGTGGACTGCAGGGGGCGTCAGCGAGGACGGTGGGGCTATGTCTCCTGGGTCAGTTCCGATGTCGTGGTCTCCTGCTCGGAGCGCTGGTCCCCGCCGGTCGGGGACTGGGAAGGCTGGTCGGTCGGCGGTTCCTGCTGGGACCCCTGTGACTCCGGCTGACCCGGTGGCGTCTGTGCGGGGGATGGCTGCGTCGGCTGCTGGGTTGGCGGCTGCTGTGATTGCTGGGTCGGTGGCTGAGACTGGCCTCTCTGCCCAGGGGGCTGCTGGGGCGGCCGTGTGTACCGCTGGGACTGCTGCGGTGGCTGTGTGTACTGCTGGGGTTGCTGGGGCATCGGCTGCTGGGACCGCTGTTGCTGGCCCGGCGGCTGCTGCATCCCCTGCGTCGGCTGCTCACCGAACTGTGGTGACTGGGGCTGCTGGGACTGCGGTTGCTGCATCGGCTGCTGTCGCTGGGACTGTGGATACTGCTGGGGCTGTCGGTTCTGCTCGGGCGGTTGCTGTGGCGTCTGGTACTGAGACGCTCCGGACTGGTACTGGGGCGGCTGGAACTGCTGCATCTGCTGGGGGATCTGCTGGGCCTGGGACTGCATCGCCGCCATCCCGGACTCGGTGGCCTGTTCCGTGTTCTGGACCGCGTTCTCGACGGTCGTGATGTAGGTGGTGAGCGCGTCGTTGGTGAAGTCGATGCCCTGGCGCTGGGCCCACCTCCCGAGTTCCAGCCCGTTGAGCATCATCTCGGCCGCGCTCTTCTGGAACTCGACGGTCTGTTCCAGCGGGAACTCGACCGCCTGTTGCATGGCGCGCTGGCCGTTCTCGATCGTGTCCTGTTGCATCTCTATCGCCTTGCTGACGAGGTCGTTGGAGTGACTCATTGGTAGTGACGTGGTCTTGGTCAATCGCCTGGTCGCGCGACGCCGCCCCCCTTCCCGGGCTGCGGGCACGCGAGGCGGAGGCGGCGGATCGCGCGGTCGCTGGTGGCGCCTGTACTCCGCGGGCGTCGACAGGCCGTTCGACTGCAGGTGTCTGTATAAATCGCCGATACCGTTCAGCGGAGTAGTCGGCGCCGTCCCCGGAAAATGGACGTTTCTCGGCCGGTCCGTCCGGAGCCAGAGGGCGCGACTGGCCCGTCGGAGGCGGCGTGAAGACGGCGATCCCGGCGGTAAGACACCCCTGACGCGAGCGGTGACGTGACCACGACGGTGAGAGAAGAGAGGCCGGAGAGTGAAATCGGCTGCTACCGCTGGACGGGCGGCGACTGGCGCGGCGGGACGATGGCGATCTGGCCGTTACTGTAGACGGTTACCTGGTGGTTCCAGACGGTGAAACTGAGGTGGCCGTTCGTCCGCGGGGTCCCGTCCGGTCTGGGCGCGAAGAGGCGGTCCAGCGCATCGGGGTCCACGTGGTCGTTCAGGGTGAAGCCGGTGTCGGTGACGTCGATGCCGGTGACGTCGGAGATGGCGTGGGCGAGCGTCGTCGTCAGCTCCGCGGCGCCGTCGAAGTCGTGCCTGACGAAGTAGTTCCGGGTGTCACGGGCCTGCTGCTGGGGGGCGTTGTGTTCGACGTGTTGTCCGTTGCGATACATTGATTGAGTCACTCTGTCCGTTGTCGGTGTGTTAGTAAAAGTTTTACTGCCGGTATGGGTTTTCTTCCGCTACGGCGACCCGCCGCCGTACGGCTATTGGCGCCCCGAAATCGGCCGTCTTCGCCGAATTATAACAGATTTCGTACCAGTTTGCGACAGACGGCTCGACGCTGGCGTTCAACGAAAGCTTTCAGTCTCCTAAGACGAGCTTACTCCCCGTGTTGGCGGTCGAAGGGGTGGAACTGTGGCCCGCTGAGCCGACTGTCCCGGACGTGCTGGACGCGCGTGTCCCGGACGCGTTGGCGGCGACCCGTTCGTCGGTCGCGTGCGGGTCGTCAGCCCGGCGGCGCGCCCCGCGGGGCGCCGGTGACGTCCCCGGGATAGCCGCCACCCGGACTTCTTTGAGGTTTCGGCTCGTCTACACGAACGGAGCAATGTCCTCCCAATCCAAGTCGTCAGCGATGATGCGAAAAGGCGCGCGGTTCGCCGCGACAGAACTCCTCCGGGAACCGATGAAACAGGCCGTCCGCGAGGCTATCCGTGAGGAGGCCGACTCGGTCTCGGTCGCGAGCGGCGAGTCCGGTTCCTCGTCCGGCACGGTCGACGAGACCGACGAGGACTGGCACGGTCAGTCGTCCCCACAGCAGGACGACTCCGGCGGCGGGCGGTCCAAACTCGCCACGATGGGGCTCGTCCTCGCGATCGTCGCGATCACGTACATGGCCCGGAAGCGGATGTCCTCGACCAGCGGGTCGGCCTGGTCCGAGCAGTCGGCCGGCGACGTCGCCAGGGACGACGCCGAGGGCGGCTACGTCTCGGAAGGAGAGATGCAGACCGCCGAGACCGCCGACGAGAGCGCCAGCTCGTCGGCGTCCGAGCGATAACGGACAGCGACACGGGGACGAACCGGCCGCGACGAACGCCGATAGACTCACTCCGTTCGTCTATCGAGCCCGGCCTCTCACAGTTCGGCCGGATGCCGACGGACTCGCTCTGCTCGTCCGTCCAGCCCTGTCTCACTGCGCTCGACAGGACGCCGGTACGGGATTACAACCACCACTATCAGGGGCGCGATTCGCGGTCGAGGTGCGCGCCGAGCGTGGCCGCCACTAGCCGTCGATGGCCGCGGCGCAACCGCTCGGAGAGCGCCTGGTGTGAGACGTCGAGTTCCTCGGCCAGTTCCGTGAGCGTCGTCTGCCGGGGGACGTCGTAGTACCCCCGTTCGAGGGCGACTTCGACCGTCTGGAGCTGTTGCTCCGTCAGATCTGACTGGCCGGCACGCGAGGACTCCGTCATCGGGTAGATCCGTTCGATCCGCGCGTCGACGCCGTACCGGTCACAGGACTCGACGATGGCCGCGACCGCGTCCCGTCGGGGAAAGAGGAGCCGGAACGTCCAGGTGCCGCCCTGTGCTCGCGCGCCGAGAATCACACCCCGGCCGGCGACGAGCAGCCCGGTCACGACCGGCACTCGCGTCGTCCACGTCAGTCGGAAGAGCGAGGCTTCGTGGACCTGCGTGCACACGGAGACCCCGTCGACGCTCGGGTCCTCGGCGAGGGCCTCGGTGAGCGTTCCCCGGTCGGCGCCGGAGCCCCACACCAGCGGCATCACCTCGTCGGTGCCGTCGGTCACCACCCGGACGGCCTCGAAGACGGCGTCGGGGAGTCGCCGACACGTCTCCTGCAGTGCGAACTGTTCGGCCGGGACTGACGCCTCGACGATAGTGCTCATCCGGCTACTGACCCGTACGGCCGTCGGCGTAATATACTGCAGGCAGTTCGCCCGTCGGACAGCGGGGAAACGGTGCGGCCGGCTAGAGGACCAAGGCGATCACCGCCAGGATCAGGAACACCACGACGAGGATCTTCGCGATGTCCATGGAGATCCCGGCGACGCCGCCCATCCCGAGGGCCGCGGCGACGATGGCGAGGACGAAGAAGGCGATCGCCCACGTGAGGAACTCACCGCCGCCGAGTTGCAGCGCCAGGTCTGTCAGGGTCGCGTACATCTCAGACCACCTCCGCGTCGTCGACGCGCTCTCGCGGGCTCGACCGCCGGCGCTCGCTGCTCAGTGCCTCGTCCGCACCGTTCGCGCCAGAGTTGACTGGCATACGGGTACGTGTTGGTCACGAAACACGTAACCCCTGTCGCTTGCGAGCGCAGGCGCTTGAAGGACACACGGCGGGCGGCGGGGCGCTGTCTCTGTCGCTCTCCACACCGCTCCCGTCTGGCGGTTCGCTGTCGTCCCCGTATTAAATGCCCCGCGTGTGCAGGGGCGGGGTCTACCTGGGTCGAGGAGGTACCATGGTGTAGCCGCTATGGAGAAGTCACATCTCTCGGAGGGGTCGGTCGACCGCGGTTCGACCCGGCCCACGCCCGGCGTTCCGGGCGAGGAACTTCTCGTTCTCTCGAATCGCCAGCCCTATCGCCACTCCGACGACGACGGCGACGGGATAACAGTCGACGCCCCGGCCGGCGGGCTGACGGCCGGTCTCGACGCGGTGATGCGCCAGGTGAACGGCACGTGGATCGCCTGGGGCGACGGCGACGCGGACGCCGCCGTCGTCGACGACGACGGGCGAGTCACGGTCCCGCCGGGGGAGAGCGACGGGCAGTACACCCTCGAACGGCTCTGGCTCACCGACGAGCAGGTCGACAACTACTACTACGGCTTCAGCAACCGCGTGCTGTGGCCCATCTGCCACTCCGCGCTGACCAACGTCGACGGCAACGCCCGATTCTGGGACCACTACCAGGGCGTCAACGAGCGCTTCGCCGACGCCGTCGTCGATTCGGCCGACCCCCGGTCGGTCGTCTGGTTCCACGACTACCACCTCGGCCTCGCCGCGGAGATGGTTCAGGACCGGATCCCCGAGGGCGTGTTCTGCATCCACACCTGGCACATCCCGTGGCCGTCGTGGGACGTGTTCCGCGCCTGCCCGCACGGGCGCGAGGTGCTCCGCGGGATGCTCGGCAACGACCTCGTCGGCTTCCACGTCCCCAGGTACTGCGACAACTTCCTGCGCTGTGTCTCGGCGGCGCTGCCCGGGGCACACGTCGACTGGGAGAACCGGCGCGTCGTCCACGAGCAGTCGGTGACGACGGTTCGTGCGTTCCCGATGGGCGTCCCTGCCGACGACATCAACCGCCAGGCCAAGCACCCCGGGGCCGAGACGTTCTGGCGCGACTTCAGCGACACCCACGGCATCGACGACGACACGAAGGTCGGCGTCGGCGTCGACCGCCTCGACTACACGAAGGGGATCCCCCAGCGAATCGAGGCGCTCGAACGGCTCTGGGAGAGTTCATCGCAGTGGCGTGAGTCTTTCACGTACGTCCAGGTAGGCACGGAGAGCCGCTCGCAGATCGACGCCTACAGCCAGTACCAGCAGCGCGTCGAGGACGCCGTCGAGTCGGTCAACGAGCGCTTCGGCACCGACGACTGGCAGCCTATTGTCTACACGACCGACTACCTGGCCGACGAGGCACTGTACGCGCTCTACCGCTTCGCCGACGTCGCCATCGTCAGTCCGATCCGCGACGGGATGAACCTCGTCTGCCAGGAGTACGTCGCCGCCCAGCAGGACGACGACGGCGTGCTCGTCCTCAGCGACCAGGCGGGCGCCCACGACGAACTCCACGAGTGGGTCATGTCGATCAACCCCCACGACACGACGGCGTTCAAGGAGACTGTCGACGAGGCGCTGGCCATGCCCCGGGAGGAACGTCGCCCCCGGATGGACGCGCTCCGCCGCCACGTCGCGACGAACGACATCTCCACGTGGATCCGCACTATCTTCGCGACCGTCGACGCGCTCCGCGAGCCGACCCCGAAAGACCAGCACCATGCGAGCGTCTAGCCCGCCGCCGACCGTCGAGGACCGCCGCGCTGCCCTCCGCGACCGCTTCGCCGAGGCGGCCGGTGCCCTGCTCTGTCTGGACTTCGACGGGACGCTGGCGCCAATCGTCGATCAGCCGGACGACGCGGCGATGGCGGCCGACTGCAGATCCCTCGTGGGCAGACTCGCCCAGGACCCGCCGGTCGACGTCGCGGTGATCAGCGGCCGGGCCATCGACGACCTGCAGGGCCGCGTCGACGTCGACGGCGTCGTCTACGCGGGCAACCACGGCCTGGAACTCAAGCGACGCGACCATATCGAGGTCGTTCCGGAGGCGGACGAGCAGCGCGACGCCATCGACGACGTCTGCGCCGAAATCGAGGCGGCGACGGAATCGATCCCCGGCGTCGCCGTCGAGCACAAGGGCATCACCGCGACGGTCCACTACCGGCAGGTGCCCGAGGAGCGAGTCCCCGAGGTCGTCGAGTCGGTCGACGCGAGCGTGGCCGACGTCGCGGCGCGGATGGACGCCCCCGGCGAGCCGTTCGAGGTGGTCGCGGGCAAACAGATCCGCGAGATACGCCCCCGCGTCGACTGGGACAAGGGCCGCGTCGTCGAGTTGCTCGCCGAGGACGTCCCCGACGACTGGGACGTCGTCTACGTCGGCGACGACACCACCGACGAGGACGCCTTCGAGGTCGTCGAACCCCAGGGACTCGGCGTGGCAGTCGGCGACACTCCCGATACCGCGGCGTCGGTGCGCGTTCCGGACCAGGACGGGGTCGCCGACTTCCTCGAACTGGTCACGAACGAACTGGCGTCGGATTAGTCGGCGGGGCGGTCCGCGCTGTCGTCGCGGTCCGCAGCCCGTTCCCCGGTCCCGTCGACGTGGCGGTCCACCACCGACCGCAGGCCGTCGAAGTAACGCGTCCCCCAGATGGCGACGAGGACGGCGCCGGCGATGCTGAACAGCATGTCCAGGACGACGTCGCCGAGGCCGAACTGGGCCAGTAGCGGCTTGCCGCCGAAGATCACTGCCAGTTCGCTGAGCGTGAACTCGGCGACCTCCCAGATCACGCCGAGTGCGCCGGCGAAGACGACGATGAAGACGAACCGGAGGTTCGGTGGAATCTCGACGCTCTCGTACTCGTTCTCGATCACCCGGACGAGGGCGTAGCCGACCCCCGCCACCACCGCCCCGGACACACCGTGTGCGATTTGATCGTACCAGCCGTAGGTCCGGTAGAGGCCGAGCATCCCGACCGCGTGCAGGAACGCCGCCGTGACGATCCACAGCGACAGTACCGGGCTGAGCTGGTTGTCGTACCGGTAGCGGACGTACAGCGGAAAGAGCGCGATCAGGAACGGGAGGCCGGCGTTGACCACCATTCCGGCGCTCGCCTGGAAGACGGCGTAGGCCGTGATGGCGCCGAGCGCCAGCTGCATCGCGTACGTCGCCAGCCGGAGCGCGCGGCCCAGGTCGAGCTCCGTCACGAACCGCCCACCTCCGCCGAGGATCCGCCGATTGAGCCGTAGCGCTGGAAGTAGAGGTGGAAGAGGACGCCGGCGGCGACCCCGGCGCCCGTCGCGCCGACGAGTTCCCACATCAGGGCGACTCGGCCGGCGAGGAACGACGTCTCGAGGAGCACGTCGGAGAAGTACTGGAGGATCCCCCAGAGCCCGGCGACGGTCAGCGTCGTCAGGACGACGAACAGCACCGCGAACCAGGGCGGCATCTCCGCCGTCGAGAACGAGTCGATCTCGACGGCGACCAGCAGCGCCAGCGCCGCCACCGAGAGGTACGTCAGCGGCGTGACGAACAGCCCGACCCACTGGGCGACGAGTGGGACAGCCGCGAGGGCGAGCGGCTCCCAGGCGACGAGGACGGACGCGTCCCGCATGACGACTGTCGGGACCAGCGCCACCGCGACGACGGTGGCGCCGAAGACGGCCCAGAGCAAGTCCCCGACGGCCAGGCTCGCCAGCGTGCCCGCGACGAGGACGCCGACGAGCGTCCAGGTGACGGCGGCGTTCAGCGAGCGAGACTCGACGAGTCCGCGCAACCGTGCCATCACTCCAGCTACGGGCGTCTGGCCCTAAACGTTTGTTCCGCTGACGTGTCGGGAATCAACGACGACGGACGACGAGTACCGACGACGGACGAGAACGGATGGGGACTGACAATTAGAGGGACGAGGCTCCCGGTCAGAGGTAGGAGGCGTCCCACCGGGTCGCCTTCCGCTTGTTGCCGCAGTTGTTACAGACAATGCGGCCCATCGAGTCCATCGTGTTGTCGATGGAGTCGCAGTCGCCGCAGAACCAGCCGTAGCGATCGTTCAGTTCCCGGGTGCCGAAGACGGGGTAGAACGGCGCGCGGAGGCCGCGTTCGCCCTCGCTGAAGTTGACGAACAGCTCCCGGTCGTCCGGACCCGCGATCGCTTCGAGGACCTGCTCGGCCGGTTCCGTGCCGAGCTGTTTCTCGAAGACGACCTCGTCGAACTCCTGGTCGCCGATCTCGACCGTCGACGTCTCGGTCCGTTCGAAGCCGTGGTCGGTGTAGAACCCCGTCCCCGCCTCGTTCCCCTCGAGGACGAGCCCGCGGAGGACGACGGCCTCGCTGTCTTCGAACGTCTCCTGGACGTGACCCAGGAGCTGGACGCCGATCCCCTCCTCGCGCTCGCCCGGGACGACGTGGAGCCAGTGGATCTCGCCGACGACCGGCTCCGTCTCGACGGTGGCGCCCTGGGCGAACCCGACGACCTCGTCGTCCACCTCGACGACGTCGAAGACCACGTGGTCGTCGTCGAGGAGCTCCCTGATGCGGTCCGGGGTGTACCACTGTTCGACCATCTCGTCGATGGTCTCCTCGTCGACGAAGTGGCTGTAGGACTCCGAGAGCGAGGCGCGGGCGGCCCGCGCGATGTCCTCGGCGTCGTTCCCCGTTGCGGTGCGGATTTCCATGGGATATGTTCACACTCCAGTTATAAATTGGTTGCCACGCCGGGAGGTTTATCGGCGCGCCGCTCCACGTCACGGGTGAGACAATGGCAGAGTCATCCCCCGACGAGAGCGACGCGGCCAGAATGATGCTCGAACCCGACGCCATCCACGAAGGGAACGGTGGCCCGTCCATCGACTGTCCCCAGTGCGGCGCGACCAACACCCTCGTCAGCATCGTCGAGGAGGGGCGCTGTACCGGCGTCCTCGACGACGACGCCGCCGAGGTCGAGTCCGAGGACGAACAGCTCCAGCAAGGAGGCTGTGGCGCGAAGCTATCGCTCGAACTGGTCTGGGCGGCGTGACGGGGCGACCGCCGCCGGTTACTGCCGTCGCTCCTCGTCCGCTTCTCCGGTTCCGAGCGGTTCGGCCTCCTCGTCGTCCAGCGGGTCGACCGCCCGCTCGTCGTTGTACTCCTCGTCGCCGGCCGCCTCGCCGGTCAACTCGTTGAGCACGGCCTCGCGGGCCTCGTCCGGTGACTCGAAGCGCTCGTCGACGAGGCGGTCGAAGACCGAGCCCAGTGACTCCGTCTCGTTGACCAGGTCGAGTTCTTGGTCGGCGTACTCGACGGCCAGTTCCTCGCTCGTCGCGGGGTACTTCGACTCCTCGAGCATGCCGACGTCGCCGATGGCGTCCTCGACGGTCTCGGTCCGGTCGCGGCGCCGCTCGTTCGCGCTGTCCTGGACGCGCTCGTGGTCGGGGTCGTAGCCACCGCTCCCGTCGTTACTCATACGTACTGGTAGGGACAGCGGACTGAAAGACCTGTTCCCAGACCGCGTGACCGCGGCGGGCGGCGCCCCGTCGCTCGGCACCCGGCGAAAGACCGTAGCCCGCCGCGACCCAATCCCGAGGTGAACGGCCATGCCACTCGATATTCGGGAGCGATTCGAAGCAGAGCTAGCGGAGATCCCCGACGACCTGTTCGACCGGGAGCGGTTCGTCGGCGGCGTCGGCCCGGCGGACGCGGACGTCGTCTTCGTCGGCGAGGCGCCGGGCGCCAACGAAGTCGAACAGGGCGAACCCTTCGTGGGCAACGCCGGCCGCGTGCTGGACTCGCTGCTGGAAGACGTCGGCATCGAGCGCAAGCAGGTGTACATCACGAACCTCGTGAAGGTGCGCCCGCCGGAGAATCGCGACCCGACCAGCGACGAAATCGAGGCCTGGCGTCCGGTGCTGTGGGCCGAAATCGAGGCGATCGACCCCGCGGTCGTCGTCCCGCTGGGCGCGTTCGCCAGCCGCGAGGTCGTCGAGCGCGACGCTCCCATCTCGGACCTGCGGGGCGAGACCTACGAACGGGACGGCTACGTCGTGGTCCCGACGTACCACCCCGCCGCGACGTTCTACGACGACAGCGTGAAGGCTGGACTGCAAGAGGACCTCGAACGGGTCGCCGAGATGGCGGGTCGGTAGGGAGCAAACGGCGTTCTCGGGGTCATTCGTCGTCGGTCGTCAGGGCCCGCGCTCACCCTTGCGGGCCCTGTCGTCCCGGTGGTCGCCGGACCGCTGGTGAGCCAGCCCCTCCTCTGCGAGGTGCTGGGGGTGCTGGTCGGCCTCCCGGTCGCCGCGCGCCTGCGGGACGTTGTCCTCTTCACCCTGCTGCTGGTGGCCCTGACCGTGGCCGCTCTGGTGGTGGCCGCCCTGCTGGTGGCCGTGGTGCTGGCGCTGGTTGCCGTGGCCCAGGTCGCCGTGCTGTTGGCCGCCCTGCGGGTCGTATGCCTGCTGGCGACTCCGGGGTTCGTCGCCGTGCTGGTGGGACTGCTGCTGGCTGGGGGGCTGGTGAGACTGCTGGTGCTGCTGAGACTGCTGGTGTCCCTGTCCGTGTCCCTGGCCACCCTGCCGACTCCCGCGCTGGTCCTGCTGCCAGTAGTCGGACGCACTCCGGAACTGTCCGTCGCTCTCGCCCCCGTGTTCGTGGCCGGTGTACAGCCGCTGATCACCCTGATATCGCTGGCCCCGTTGCTGGTGGCGCTGCTGCTGCTGACCCTGCTGCTGGTGATGCTGGGGCTGTCCGGATTGCTGGTTCTGCGGCTGCTGTCCGGACGTGCGCTGGAACTGGTCACCCTGCTGGTGACTGGACTGTCCATGCTGGTGACTGGACTGTCCCTGGTGGTGTCCGGACCGAGTCTGGTGGTGGCCGCCCCCTTCCTGATGGGACTGTTGCGGGGACGGGCCCTGCCCTGACTGCTGGCTCTGGTGGGACGGCTGGTCGTGGTGACCGTGCTGCTGGTTCCCGCTGCCGTGTCGCTGGTGTTGCTGGTGCCCACTTGCGTGGTGATGCTGTTTCGTCTCCTCGTGGGGAGCGGGGCTCTGCTGGCGGGACTGGTGCTCGCGTCCGCGCCCCTGGTTCGGCTGGTCGCTCCGCTGGTCGGCGTGGCCGGGCTGGGCGCCCGGTCGCTCGCCGAGCTGGCGACCGCTGGCCTGTTGTTGCTCGTGGTCTCCGCGGGGAGCGTACTCCCGGTGTTCGCCCTGGTTCTGGTGGGTCACCTCCTGGTCGCTGTGGTGGCCGCCCGAACCACGTTGCTGGCCCTGGCGCTGCTGGCGACGGTGGGGAGCATTCCCCTGGTTCTGCTGATCGTGGAACGATTCGTCGTCGGACCGGTGGGGGTCTCGTGCCATTGTGAGTGTGGTCGGCGAGTGTCGGTCGTCGGCGCTGTATGCGTCTAACGACTACGTATTACGATTCGAGCCACCAGCTGACGAGGTGTTCGGCCTCCTCGCGCTCGCCGGGAGAACGCCGTTCCTCGATAGTGTGGCTCTTGTCGTCCAGGACGGTGCGTTCGAGCCGGTCGCGGGCCGCGCGGATCGCCGGCGCGGCGCCGTACTCCTCGCCCGTGCCGGCGAAGCGACCCTTGTTCGTGAACAGCCGGATCGTCGCGCGGATGAGCGGCATGCCGCGCTGGCGCTCGCGGTGGTTCTGGAGGACGACGTAGGCCTCGATGACGTCCATCTCCTCGTACTTGCCGTCGACTTCCTCGATCATCCCGGCGACGTCCTCCCGGGAGAGGTCGGTCAGGAGGTTCATGCCGAATATCTGCAGGCGCGTCTCCTCCTCGTCCGGCTCCCAGGTGAGCGAGCGGAGCACGTCGGTCAGCGTGACGACCCCGTCGGGCCCCTGCGTGGGGACGTCCACGACGAGCGACGAGAAGCCGTTCTCCAGCATCTCTTCGGTGGCTTCGCCCAGCGGGGTCGTCGGCCCGGTCGTCCGGACGGGGGAACTCATCACGTCGCGCACGGGCAGGTCTAGGAGCCGGGACTCGACGCCGGCGCGTTCGCCGTGGCCGCCGTGGCTCCGGTAGTTCGCCTGCGAGCCCTCGCCGCCGTGGCCGTCGAACCCGCCGACGTTGCCGCCCTCCTGCTGGTCGGTCTCGCGGACGATGAACTCCAGGAGGTCGAAGTAGCTCGCGATCCCGACGGCCTCCCTGACCGGGCTCCGTGCCTCGGTATCGGCCATCGCCTCCGCTTCCCGGGCGGTGGACCCGGCGGACGCGTCCGACGGGTCGCGGGGACTCGCGGACTCGCCCGTCGTCGTGTCGCCCGGCGGCTGCTCGTCGGGCTCCGTCTCGTCGTCGATGACGGGGACGCGCGAGATGCCGTGGGTCCGGAGCGTGTTGATGACCTCGCCAAGCGTCGCGTCCGGGCCGACGCTAATTAGGTCCCGGGAGTAGACGTCGCTCACGTCGAGCGCGTCGAGGTTGGGGCGGACCGCCTTGGCGAGGCTCTCGGCGGTGACGACGCCCTCGAAGCGCTCGCCGTCGTACACCGGCAGCAGGTTGAGGTCGCTCTCGACCATGAGACGGGCCACCTCCCGGACGTCGTCCCGCCGGTCGATGCGGGGGATGTCGTTCCGCATCAGGTTCTTCGCCGTCTCGTCGGGATCACGGCGCGACCGGAGCAACTGCTTGCGGGTGACGACCCCGGCGACGTCGACGTCGTCGTTTATCAGCATCCCCTCGGCGCCCTGTTCCTTGAACGCGCCCATCAGTTTCGACACTCTCGTCGACGGGTCGAACTCGAGATAGTCGGTGGTGACGGCCTCTGCTATGTCCATCGTCGATCCTCGCCCGTGTTTGGTCGGCGTCGGGTATAATCGCGGGGCTTTCAGTTGCCGGTCCGGGCGAGGTTCGACATAGCAGTACATTGAACAGTCGTGGGAGCGATAGTCTGGGTAGCGCCTCGCGGCGCAGATATACTATGGACCGTGACGACATCCTCGACGCGACAGCACGCCGTGCCGGCCTGGACTCGGAGCGAGCCGCCGAACGGGCGGTGCTCGCGACCATGACCACGCTCGGCGAGCACGTCTCGAAGGAGGAATCACAGCAGATGGCCGCACAGCTCCCGCCGGAGATCAGCGACGCGATGACGAGTCGGAGTACGGACTCGCCCGAGGAGTTCGCCGTCGACGAGTTCGTCGACCGAGTCGCCAGCCGGGAGGGCGGCGAGGTGAGCGAGGAGGAGGCGGTGGTACACACCCGCGCCGTGGTGGCGACCCTGGCCGAGGCCGGCGTCGGGACCGAACTCCAGGACGCGCGCGAGCAACTCCCCGACGAGTTCGACACGCTGTTCGAGACGGACGACCTCGACGCGGAGTGACCGACGGGCGGCGCGCCGCTCGACGCCGGTAACTCCCGCTTACGCGGGTCGGGCGCGCTGAAACCCCGGAACCATCACCCCTGTTTAATAGACGCGGCCGGCACTGTCAACTGTCAGCACGCGCGGCTGGCGATCCGCATGAGCTCAGACGACTCCACCGAGGACGACGAGACCGGACGCAGTGACGAGCAGGACCGGGACGACGAGCACCGGGACGACGACCAGCAGGAGGAGGCGTCCCAGGGGGAGCAGCGCGGGGGGCTGCCGCCGCGCGACCCCGAGACCGGCCAGTTCGTCCCGAAGTCGGAACGTGAGGGACGGATCGACGGTGAGGACCGGGCCGAGGAGGCCGACGAGCCCGACGAAGCGGGAACGCGGGATGCCGACCACCGTCGCGGCGTCCGAACGGATCGAGGGGACCAGATCCACCAGTCGGACCACTTCGACCGGGGCCAGCAGTCCGCCCAGTCGGGCCGCAGCCAGCACCCCCACCAGGGCCACGGGTCACAGTCCAACCAGCGCCCGCAGCAGCGCCGACCGTCAGATCCCGGCTTCCAGCCCCAGCAGAGTCAACAAGATCAACGGGCGCCCCGGCAACGGCAACAGGGAGTGCAATACCAGCAGGATCAACCTGCCGTCCAGGGACGTCGAGCGCGAGCGCAACCACAACCGACGGGCCAACAACGGCCCCACGCCCAGGCTCGACCACAGCGAGCCCGGCAGCAGGGCCAGCAGCCACAGGGACAGCCCCCGTCCCAGCAGTCTCACCAGCCTGGCTGGCAGTCGCACCAGCCCGGCCAGCAGTCGCACCAGCCCGGTCGGCAGAACCAGCCACGAGAAGCGCAGCCACAGCCCGAGCGGTCCCGGACACAGCCCCGGCAATCACAGCCACAGCCCCAGCCGTCGCAATCACAGCCCCAAACCTGGCAGTCACAGCCCCAGTCCCACGGCCAGTCTGGGCAACCCCGGCAGACCCAACAGCGTTCGCAGCGCCAGCAGCCCGGCCAGCCGGGTACCCAGCGCCAGCAGCCCAGCCAGCCGTCGCAACAATCAAGCCAGCCGCCACAGCTGTCCAGCCAGCCGCCACAGCAGTCCAGCCAGTCGCCACAGCAACGCGGCGAGTCGGCCCAGCAGCCGTTCCAGGGCCAGCCACAGCAGCCCCGGCGGTGGGGCCAGGAGAACCAGGCAGCCCGTCCCCAGTACTTTCAGCCCCAGCAGTCGAGCCAGAACCCGCAATCTGGCCAGCGCCAGCACGACACCGGCCAGCAGGGGTCCCACCGCGGACAGCCCCGGCCCCGTCGGAGTGGCCAGCAGTTCCCGCAGCCTGACCCGCGATTCCGACAGAACGACTGGCAGTCCGACCGAAAGCGGGGAGGGCAGCAGTCTGGACGAGAGCGTCACGACCAGGGGTGGTAGCGTGCCGGACGGCCGGCCGACCGACTTTGATCCGGCTGGCGACAGCACGGGAACGGCGGCCTCCTCTATCGAGTTCTCCCGAGCTGCACGTTCTGGTTCCCCCGCCGAACCGCAGAGACGCCCAGTGGTCGCGGGGGAATCTCGTAGTTACGGCGGGATCCACCGGTCAGAGAGAGGTTACCGGGCGATAATTTCGTGTTAAACTTATAGGCCGGGCGGACGTTGCCTCCGGTATGAACGAGAGCGGACCGGTCGACGCCGCCGTCGAACCGCCGTGTTCGTGCAAGCTCGGGCGGAACCTCGCGGCCTACGGGCTCGAGGACTTACACGCGACGATACGAGAGCGGCGGGCCGACGGCGACAGCCTCCGGGACCTCGAACGGTTCGTGAACCGGTCGCTACTCGACGGCGCGATACGGGAGGCCGGCGCCGACGTCATCGGCGACGTCGACGGCATCTACGACGCGCTGACCGGCGACGACGTCAGCGCCGGGAAGCGGACGGAGGTCCGCGAGCGCCTGGAACACGCCGGCGTCGACGTCGGTGCAGTGGAGGCCGCGTTCGTCTCCTACCAGACCGTCCGGAGCCACCTCAGGGAGTGTCTGGACGTCGAGACGGCCCGCGAGAGTCGCCTCTCCGTCGACGACGCACGGGGGACTATCGAGTGGGCCCGCTCGCGTAGCGAGGGCATCGTCGAGCGGACGGTCCAGCGACTCGCCGCGGCGGAGGAGGTCGCTGCCGGCGACGTCGACGTTTCCCACGTCGTCCGGATAGACTGTTCGGACTGTGGCGCCTCGTACCCCGTCGATCGATTCGTCGACCGCGGCGGCTGTGACTGCGGCGACTGACGGCGACTGACGGCGACCGTCTCCCGGAATAAGCCGATGCTACACAACCGCGAGGGAAGGGTCCCTGACGCGGTCGTAGGTAACTGGCAAGCTATAAATGGAGATGTGACGAAGCCGTATCCGAGTGTTGGATGAATGGTAGCTAACGCCGAGTCGGAGCCCCTGCAGGTCGCCGTCGAGAACCTGGGCGGGATCGATTCACGCGAACTGACGTTCGAGCCGGGCGTGACGGTGCTCACCGGCCGGAACGCCACGAACCGGACGTCCCTGCTCCAGGCAATCACCGCGGGCCTGGGGGGGTCGTACGGCGAACTCAAGAGCGACGCCGACGCGGGCGAGGTCGAACTCGCCGTCGGCGAGAAGACCTACGACCGACAGTTCCGCCGCGACGGCGACGGCGTCGTCGTCAGCGGTGACCCCTACGCCGACGACGCGTCGCTGGTCGACCTGTTCAGCAGTCTGCTGGAGGTCAACCCCGCCCGCCGGGCCGTCGAGCGCGGCGACGGGGACGCACTCCGGGAGATCATCATGGAGCCGGTCGACACCGAGGCGATCACCGCCGAGGTCGAGTCGACCCAGCGGAACCTCCGCGAGGTCGAGGACCGCCTCGACGAGATCGAACGGCGCCGGTCGAACCTGGCGGCGCTGAAGGAACGCCGCGTGGCTGCCGAAGACGACCTGGCCGACGTGGAGTCCGAACTCGCGGACGTGCGCGAGGCCGTCGCCGAGTTCGAGGCCGACGCCGAGACCGCAGAGGAAGCCGAGGCCGTCGTCGAGGAACTCACCGAGACGCGCGAGGAGTACGAGTCGATCAGGAACCAGCTCGAAACCCAGCGCAGCGCGGTCGAGTCCCTCGAGACCGAGCGCGAAGAGACCCGCGAGCGACTGGATGACCTGTCCGTCCCCGAGGCTGAACTGGAGGCGACCCGGGAGGAACTCGAACGGCTCCAGCGACGTCGGCGCGGGCTGGAGAACACTGTCAACGATCTCGTCTCCATCGTCGAGTTCAACGAGCGACTCGTCGACGACGGCGCGGACGCGCTGCCAGGGGTCGGCGAGGACGGCGCCGGTGCGGACGGCGACGGCGTCGGTGCGAGCGGCGGTGTGGCCGACGAACTCGACCCCAGTTCGGGCCAGATCGAGTGCTGGACGTGCGGGACGACGGTCGACCGCGGCGACGTCGAGGAGCGCCTCGACGGTCTGCGCGGCGTGGTCGAGGACCACCGGAGCGAGCGCAACGAACTCCGGAAGCGGATCGACGAGACGCGCGCGACGCTATCGGACCTGCAGGACGCCGTCGACGAGCGCGAATCCCTCGAGTCCCAGCTCGCGGAGATCGACGGGGAGATCGACGAGCGCGAGGCACGCATCGAGGAGCTGTCCGCCCGCGAAGACGACCTCCAGGCGCAGATTTCGGCCCTCGAAGACGAGGCCAGCGAGTCCGAGAGCTTGCGGGACAGCGAACTGCTGGACCGGTACGAACGGCGCTCCGAACTGGAGTACGAGCGCGGCCAGCTCGAGGAGAAACTCAACTCGCTCGAATCGGAGATCGAAGCGATCGAGGCACTCGACGACGAACGCGAGGAACTGGAGACCGAGCGCGAGCAGCTACGTGAGGAACTCACCTCGCTGCGGAACCGGATAGAGAACCTCGAGCGGTCGGCCATCGACACGTTCAACGACCACATGGAGACGGTGCTGGATCGGCTGGGCTACGAGAACGTCGAGCGCGTCTGGATCGAGCGGAAAGCCGCCGAGAGCGGGCGCGGGTCGAGGTCGGACAGCACGTTCACCCTCCACGTCGTCCGGTCCGCCGACGACGGCGCGGTATACGAGGACACCGTCGACCACCTCTCGGAGTCCGAGCGCGAGGTCATCGGGCTGGTCGTCGCGCTGGCGGGCTACCTGGTCCACGACGTCCACGAGTCCGTGCCGGTGATGGTGCTGGATTCGCTGGAGGCCATCGACGCCGACCGCATCGCCGCGCTGGTTGAGTACTTCGCCGACTACGCCCCGTTCCTCGTCGTCGCGCTGCTGCCCGAGGACGCCCAGGCGCTCGACGACGACTACGAGCGGGTCGTGATGGACGAGGCGCTCGCCTAGGGTCAGTTCGCTGATTCTTCACACCGATTCCGCTGTGAAGCAGGCCAGACTCACCGAACGTTTGGGCCAGGTATTTCCCAGGTTATCCGACCGCCGTCGGTCGATTTCGCTCGGCTTGCAAGTGCACGACGCTATCCTAAAGAGCTAGGGCGTACGCATATATTCGGTCCTTGCAAAGTAAACTGTCAATGAGCACTATCGTCGAGGCGCACGTGCCGGCCGAGCAGTTCGCCCTGTCGGAGACCCTGCAGGCGCTTCCCGACGCGGAATTCCGGATGGTCCGACTCGTCGCGCACGGCGGCGACAGCGTGATGCCGTTCCTGTGGGCCCAGACGGCGGACGACGAGGAACTCACGGCGGCCCTCGACGAGGACCCCACAGTCGGCGACGTCGACGTCCTCGCCGAGTTCGAGGACGAGAGTCTGGTCCAGGTCGACTGGCAGGCCCGCATCCGGGTGCTCGTCTCCATCGTCAGCGAGGAGGACGCGACGATACTCGACGCGCACGCCCGCGAGGGGACCTGGCGCCTCCAGATATTCTTCCCCGACCACGACTCCGTGTCGACGGTGTACGACTTCTGCGAGGAGTACGGTATCGACGTCACCCTCGAACGGATCTGCGACATGTCCGACTCCTACCAGCAGGACGGGATCCGACTGACCGAGGAGCAGTACCAGGCCATCTCTCATGCCTACGAGGCGGGCTACTACGACGTCCCGCGGCGCATCAACCAGGAGGAACTGGCCGAGTCCTTCGACGTCTCCCACCAGGCCCTCTCGGAGCGACTCCGCCGGGGCCACCAGACGGTCATCGCCAACATGCTGTACCGCAAGCTCCAGCGCCCCGACCGGGCGGTCGCGCCGCGGATGAGCCACAAGATGGACAGCTAGACCCGGACGGCCAACCTCTATGAGCGTCCGGGTCCAACGCTGGCTATGGCCCAGACGTCCCAGCCTGCGACGGACATCGTCGAGACGGCGGCAGCCGAGCCGGCGCCGCTGGCGCGTGCCCGGGTGGTCGGCACCCTCCTCGACGAGTCGCTCACGGTGCCGGGAACGGGTTTCAAGGTCGGGCTCGATCCTCTCCTGGGGATCCTCCCCGTCGCCGGCGACTCGGTCGCCGCCGTCGCCTCGCTGTACATCGTGTTCGTCGGGCTGCGACTCGGGCTCCCGAAGCGCGCACTCGTGAAGATGGTCGCCTACGTGGCGCTGGACTTCACCGTCGGCTCCGTCCCGGTTCTGGGGACCGTCGTCGACGCGTTCCTGAAGGTGAACGTGCGCAACGTGGGGACCATCGAGCGCCACGTCGACAGCGATTACTGACTCGGCCGGCACGGGCGCAGACCTATCTTTCCCCCGACAAACCATTTCAGCGTGAGCGCCGTAGGTGGAGACGAGAATGGACGGATCAGGACTCGACGCCCCGCCGGACCGGGCGCGGATCGGCTGGTGGCTGTTCGTCCTCGCGCTCACGGCCGTCGCGGGGTTCATCGCCTACTCCTTCGTCGGGATGATCGTCCTCGGTATCTTCGGTTACTACGCGACGCGCCCCATCGACCGGCGGATCGAGACCGTCGTCGACTCCGAGGGGCTCGCGGCCTCGCTGACGGTGCTCGTCGTGCTCGTCCCGCTCGTCGCCGTCCTGTTCTACGCGGGCGTCCGGATATACACGCAGGCCCGGGAGGCGCTGGGCGGGGCGACCGCCTTCGGCGCACTCGAAGACGGGCTGGGGATACTCCCGGCGGAGGGGAGTTCGTCGCTGACCGCGCTGCTCGAGAACCCCGGACAGATCCTCGCGGATCCCCAGGGGACCACGCAGATGGTGCTACAGACGGGGGTGGAGGCGGCGTCGGCTCTCTTCGGTGGGCTGTTGCTCGTCGGCCTGGCGCTGACGCTGTCGTACTTCCTGCTTGAGAACGACCACGAACTGGAGGACGGGTTCCGCCAGCTGGTCGGCGGCCGCGACGCGACGGCCTACGCCTACGCCTCGGCCGTCGACGAGGACCTGGAGTCGGTCTTCTTCGGCAACTTCCTCTTCCTCCTGCTGATGGCCGTCGTCGCGACGGTCACGTACTGGGTGACGAACCTCTTCGCCCCCGAGGGACTCTTCGTTCCGATGATCTTCGTCCTCGGCTTCCTCACCGGCATCACGAGCCTGATCCCCGTCGTCGTCGGGAAGGTCGTCTACCTCCCCGTGGTGGCCCTGCTCGCGTTCCAGGCGCTGAGTGGCGGCGGCCAGTTCGGCTTCGTCGCCGCCGCCCTGGTCGCGTACTTCCTCGTCCTCGACATCCTCCCGCAGACGTTCCTCCAGCCCTACATCACGGGCCGGCAACTCGACGTGGTCGTGCTGATGTTCGCCTACCTGCTCGGCCCGGTGCTGTTCGGCTGGTACGGCTTCTTCCTCCTCCCCATCCTGTTCATCCTGATGCTCGAAGTCGTCCGCATCGTGCTCCCCTCGCTGATCCACGGCGAGGACGTCACCCCCACCGTGGAGATGGGTGAATCGGTCGGAACCAATCCCCGGTCCGAACTCGACGAGGTTCCCCAGGGCGACGAATCCTCGCGGTCCGGTGGGAGCACGGATGAGGACGGTGACGGGTCCAGCGGTGACGACGCCGCCGACGCCGGATGAGCGACACGGGCTGAATCTCCCGATCAGCCGTCGTCCGAACTACCGTGCGGGCTCGACGGCGGCCCCTCGATGGACTGGCGATACTCCCAGCGGTCCCGTTCCTGGTTCGTCTGTTCGACGCCTGGGATCGACTCGAAGGTCCCGCCGACGCAGTTGTTCCACCACGCCTCGGGTGAGTCGTACCCTGCGTCGTGGTCCGGATACACTCGTCGTTGCAGTTCGTCGGCGGTCGCGTCGCCTTCCCGGACGAGCAGGTCGAAGGCCGAACGCAACGCCGCCAGTTCGGCCGCGTTCAGGTCGGCGCGTTCCAGTGCGAACCTGGCGCTCGTCTCGGTGAGGTCTTGGTCGGGGGTGTCTCGGCCGTCACGCGCGCGCCGGTCGACGATCGGCGTCTCCCCGTACGCCCACTCCGATTTGCCCGAATCGGGCGCCTCGACGGTCGGAATATCGGCGAGGCGGCTCCGAACGCACTCGTTCCACCACGCCTCGGCGGTCTCGAAGCCCGCGGGGTTCTCGCTGTAGACGCCGTCGACGATCTCGCCGCCGGTCGCCGTGCCCCAGTACTGCAGGAAGCCGAAGGCGTTCCGGACCGCCTCTTCTCTGTCGGGCCGCAGGTCGAACGACTCAATTTGCTCTTCGATTGCGTCGGGAGTGTCGATCCGCTCGTCCATCGTCCCCTCGGGAGAACTGGCGATGGTTCGCTCGCCGCTGTCGGTGATCGCCCACACCTCGTCGTTGACGCGGTGGACCAGCCCGTTGTCGGCGAGCTTCGGGAGCCGCTCGTGAATCGCCGCCTCGTCGCCGTCGACGCCCTCCGCCAGCGACGAGACGTCGGCGTCCCCCTCCCGGAGCAGCGAGAGCAGTTCTCTGTCGCGATCACCAAGGGTAATCGAAGCCATGCCGTCGCGTACGCGTTCCAGGCTCTTGACAATTGATCACGCGACGCCGTGAACGATAGGCAGTGGCCAGCGGTGGAAGCGGCCAATATCTTGGGTGCAGACGAGTTCGCCCGAGGACCCACATCAGAAGCACCAACTGTCGCACACTGGTTCCTATCGAGTCCAATGCACCAGGAAACTGCAGTACAACGGCGAACTAATGCCCGAAATACTGCAGATCTCGTGATGTAATGCACGGTAATCACGCGATAGCGCTCTGGTCATCCTCTACTACATTACTGATTTAACTTGCCCCCAGAAAATCGGCCTCCCAGCAAGACTCAAGCTGGGGGAATTCTCAGCCTCGGGAGGATTGTGATCAGCGAATTTTAGTTTTGTTCCTGCTCCCGGAGGCCCCAAGAGTTCGAGTCATCAGCCATCCACTGGCCTATATCAGCGTTTGAACAAGATCGGCATTCGCTTGGGTGATGACGATGCGAATCGGACTCGCCAGCCGGGGGCGCGAACGAGAAGCAAGGGACCTGAGTCACGATGGGGAGAGTTCTCCAAATCGAAAATTGAGAGTCAATGGCCGAGGTGCCCATCGAGGGTCCACCGTCGACGATCGGTGGGGAACAAAAAAGAGAGCCCGCCTGGTGGTCACCGGTCGAGCGAGATGATGGCAGTATCGCTCGTGACGGCGATCGTCTTCTGTCCGTTGTATTCACCTGGCTTTCCGAGGGCGATTCGTACCCGGTCCCCTTCCGAGAGCGTGCGAACCATGGGACCGTACATGGACCGGCGCCAGACCGTCACCTTGGCGGACGTTCCCTGGTCATCCTCGAGGTAGCCGACCTGGTACTGATTCCGGGTCGCGGGTTCGTCGAACAACCACGTGATTTCGCCTTCGACGGTGACCCACCTGTCGTCGGGATCGATCCCAGCCACGTTGATCGGCACAGTGGGGTCGTCCGCCCACTCGTTCAGGACCGTGAACACTGCCTCGGTGAAAGATGTTCCCTGCTTGTCCCACTCCTCGGCCAGCCGCCGTGCAGCGTCGGCTCGTGAGAGGGCTTCGAAGCTCGCTGCTATGGATTCCGCCCGTTCGTTCACCCTGGCCAGTTCTTCCTGACTCAGCGTGGCTCGCGGGTCCACCGTTTGCGTTCGACTGGATTGTGGGATGGTGACGTGCTCTCGACCGGCCGCGAGGTGCGCTCGTTCCCAGAAGTCTCTCGCCGATCGCGCCTGTTCAATCTGGGTTTGCACTCGACAGGATTTCCCACGTTCGAGGTCAGCCTCGGCAGCCGCCAGTGCGTGCTCGCGATGGCGCTCCATTTCAGCCGCTTCGCCCAGCCGCCGTTCTTGCGACGCGAGGGTTTCTCCGTATCGTCGATCCGGACCGACGTCCGTCGAGCGCGTCCAGTCGTAATCCTTCTTCCCCTGGATTTCCTGTTCCACCGACGGGCGCAGCTCCTGTTCGTGAGTCGATTCAGCGACCTCGTTCAGGAGACCGTTCGCGTCGACCTGGGACGCCACTGACGTCTGCAACGTCTGCTCCTCTGGCGCACGCTGCTCGTCCGCCACTCCGCTGTGCTTTTTGACCGATACTTTCTTGTGCGAACCGTGTGAACTCATGGGTGCTTAAGACTTGTAGGGCGTCTCACGACGTCCTCTGCAACCGACCGTCGAGAACCATCTGTCCTCCGCGCCCTACAGAACGGAGAACAACCACACTGAGCGAGCGATACAACCACTGAACTCACGACCGGGCCGACCACCCCACCCTGCGGCGCGGTGGCTGCCGCCGGGGCGGTCACCCGCTCGACGCGAGTTCACCTCCCTTTTTTAGAACCGTTTATCGGATAGGGTTCTCCGTCGCGGGTACCGCACCGATTACCCCCGATATACCCCGGTATACCCGGTTGCGGGTCCAGTGGCACGGAGTCGAAGACGAAGTGCCACAGTGGCCCGCTCTCGGGTCGTGGGGTCGCGGGGGCGCGGTGGGGTGCCCGCGAGCGGCGTGCTCGCGGTGTGAGCACGCCGAGTCGGTGCAAGTCCCTCCGGACAATCGGTGCGTGAACTCCGCGTGGTCGCCGATGGAAGCTCCCCGGCGGCGGCGGGGAGCAGTCTCGGCGGCGAGCGGAGGAGTGCGAAAGCCGATGCGGAGGAAACGCGCACGACCGGAAACCCATATCCGATAAACGTGTGTAGGCCAGTGAGCCTGGCAAGGCTCTGGGAAGCCGCGCCTGCGGTGGCGCAACAGACGCGTCGCGTCGATGCACTGTCGGCCGAGGGCTGTGGAAGGGACCCGCCGTCGCGCCGTCGACGGCGGGGAGGGTCCGCAGCCCTCGGCCGACCGGGCGAGTAAGCGTGGCGTCTGTGAGCCATCTCCGACGGCGCGGGGCCCCGTCCGTTCGCGGGTCCGGCGAAGCTCGCCCGTCGGGCGAGGAGTCGCCGGTCCGGGCCCGCGAAACGCAACGGAATCCGCCCCTGCGGGGGCGGACGTGGCCGCGCGCCGAGAGAGAAGCCTGGAGGAATCCCCCGGTGGCCCCAAATCCGCGACATGCCCGCGTGTATGCGAGCCCCGCGCTCGGACAGTGCTGAGAGAGCGCGGAAGCGAAGCAGCCCGGACCGTGCCCCGTCCGTCGGGCGGTGCGGAGAGACGCAACGGAAGGCGCGAAATGCCCGGACCGAGGAACGGGGGCGCGGGGGTCGGGTGGGCGGTGGTGTCGGACGGACAACGCCGATGCGCGGGCCCGGAATCGCCAGCGACCGCGGTGTGGCGGTCGATCTCCGTAGCGAACGCAACGACGTCCGTGAGCGCGGGAGATCGCGACCCGCCACACCGTGGGAAGCAAGACTCCCGACGGGGACATCTGTTCGATGTCCCCAGGCCCGGGTATCGGCGGGAAACGTCGTCCGAGAAATACCGGTGGTCATCGTTGTGTCAGCCAGTGCGACGGACCTGGTTCGCTTCGTCAGAGTCGAAAAGATAGTCAGACCGGATCAGAACGCGTCACAGTTCGTCTGGATCCTGGGCGAAAGGGTAGGGCTATGTGGACACCGAACTCAACGTTTGGAGAACAGCCGGAGCGTTTTCAGATGCAGCATCGAGTCACGATGGAATTCAGGCTCTGTTCAACCCTTGGAAGGAGACACATCCTGACCCCGGACGTGGTCAATATAGGGGACGCACGTATCGTTCAGTCCACAACGTTATCGACCGTCAAAAAGCCTATAATTTGACTCGTATTTGAGGAGGTATGAGTCTTCTACAAGTGGATGCTGGACCACAGCTTATTGAAATTATTACATTTGTACTCGTGCCTATTGCTCTCCTCTATATCGCCTATAAGTCGTATCAAGGGTATAGAGCCTTTCAAGAAGTGAAAAAACAGAACTAATGCTTGGAGGGGGCGAGTAGTGGGTTGGTTGGTCGATAGATACGCACATCCACTGAGCGGTTGTTTCACTACAAATTCGATGGTGAGAACCCACCTCGATGGATTGAATAGCTTCGGTCAGTACAGGTGAAGCACTTCCCAAAGCGACACATCACACTATGATTTAATGCCCCGTTCGTTTCATTTGACTCGTAATGGAAAGAGAGCGTCTTGGTCGTGGTCTCTCGTTTATTATTATCGGATGTGGCGTCACTCTTTTCGCTGTCAGCGTCGCTAGTGGTCAGGCGATTGGTGCTACGTTCGGTGTGCTGAGCCTGTTCATGGGATTGGCATTCTATCAAACGTCAAATCAGCTGTTTGACGCGGATCGCGTCGTGATTGACCCCGCCGATACCAGCGTGATTATTGCTAACCTTCTCCAACTTGGGGCGGTACTCCTCGTTTTCGCCGGAATCACCTATGTCGTCAGTGATTTCGAATCAATTACAGAACTCTTCCGTGCTGGGCCTCCGGTGCCGACATATCTGGTGTTTCTCGGAATCTTCCTCGGACTAACATTGGGTGGGGGTGTGGCCTTTCTGACATTCCGGTGGGAACGACTACAAAGCGCGAGCAGGTCAGTCCCCTTCCGGATGATAGGATTTACCGCCACGTTTGGTGCGTATTTCTTGTTACTCCTCTCTCAGCCACTAGCTGCTATCGCGTATGCTACAGTCTATACACTCAGTCGGCTTCTCGTCCTCCTTGGGATGGGGCCCCTATCACAACGGTAAGTTCGCAGGTGTAGTTATCGACGGTTTCAATCGGCACCATTCTGCAAGATATGTGCTGTATATGTAGCACAGTCGCTGAAACCTAGTACCACTTGAGAGTTTCAACAAGTCGGTCTCGATCAGATCAGGCGCATCGAGTCGCCGGGATCGTTGCCGATGATGTCTGATAATCCGTAGACCGTGATCGCGTCCGTGTACCCCTGTGCTCGGACTGCGTTCTCGATGCCCTTTCTGGCTGGCTTATCGTCAGTGAGCACGGCAACGCCCGTGGTTTCGCGGTCTCTGACGTACTGGATGGCTAGCCCAGCGAGAATCGCGTCGGTTTTTTCGACCTCGTGTTCGGCCTGCCCGGTTTCGCTCGCGATGGTGCGCCTGGCGATATCGCTCGCAGCGACAGCCTCACCATCCGTCGGTGCTGGGGCATCGATGATTTCAGCCCATCCCTCGTCAAGTGCTGTTTGGACGCGGTCCGTTTCTTGGCCACCGAGTTCGCCGATTACGCGTCGGGGGAGTTTGCAGATGACGCCAGCGTTCTGGACTGCGCTCCGGAACCGCCGATATCGTGGATTCGAGGGACGACCGATCGCGAAGAAGATATTCGCGTCGACGAGGACGTCCTGGTTGGCCGAGAATGGAGCCTCACTACCCATCCGACGAACTCACCGGTCGGGGTCCGACGAGGAGGTCGGGGAACCATCATTTTCGTCGAGGTTGGGGAGGTCCATCTCGTCGTGGACGTTCGGGAACAAGTGCTCGAAGAATGGGTCGTGGTCTCGACCGACGGCCAGCGCCGGTTTGAGCGCATTGATGATCATCATCGCTTCCGTCTCGCGAACGTCGATGTCGCTGGCGACCATTCGCTGGGTTGTTCCTCCTGCAAAGTGGAGTCCAGCACCGCGTAATGCGGCGATGAGTTTCCCGAGACCGTGACGATCGACGAAGTACTCCACGTCTTCGTCGACTTCCTGGAGTGCGAGGGCGTGAAGGACGGTCGGCGTGATGACGATCGGGACGTACTGCTCCACGATGATGATCGGGTCAGCAATCAGTTGCTGGGGACGTGTCGAGTCATCGCGATCGACGAGGCCGAGGTCAACCAGCTGGTCGACGTACTCGTAGGTCGTCGATTTCGAGAGGTCGAGTGCTTCCATAATCTCCGGCGGCGTGACCGGGCCCCAGTAACACACGTAGACGTAGACCCGGGCCAATGCCGGATGGTTGAGCAGCTGGATGACTGTCTCGAGCCGGGGGGCGTTCTGAGCCAGCGTCTCCGGCTTGAGCGTCTCCTCGTCCATTACATCCATTGGAGGCGGGTCCAGCGCGTCGATCCCACCATCCGCACGAACACGGTCGTGATTAGCGGTCATACTATTAGTTCGAAGTCCACGAACTTCAGACTATCGGCGGCGCTGGCAGGCAGGCAAACGACTCAGAGTTATTCAATTTGCGTGCTACTCATTGGTGAGCGCCACATTGTGGAGCGATTCAAGCTAATTACTATAGAACGCCGAAGCCATAGTCAGGCAGGATCCATTTGATAATCGGCGTCAGTGTCGAGCCACGCGTTTAGTCGGTCCTGTTCGACGCCTACCCGGTTTCGGCTCATCGTTCGACGCGCCTCAGTCGCCTCCGGAATAGCCAGTCGGCGGCGGTGAGCGAATCATGGGCGACGCTGTACTCGACGTCACCGTACCGCACCAGTAATCGAGTGTGCGAGCCACTCGCCACTTTGAACAAGAAGTACGACATGCTAAGTCTGGTCGAACTCCTGTTCATGGTCGCGCGATATCCGGTCTTCGATGGAAATTCTGAGCCTCACTTCGCTCTTGAACAAGGGATGGCTTCCGCTTCTTCGTTGCCGTCTAGTGGCCCGAAGTGGGAATAGTGTTAATATACTCTCATTTTCCCCGAGGTTGCCATGCCAATTAAAATGCCCGCCCGTATATTTTGTCTCGTCAATATTAACATTTAAATTTTAATATTTATATTTAATTGTATGCAGTCAGCAAAAGCAAGGACGAGACGGACAGTAATTAGAGGCATAATTGGTAGTAGCATTGTAACAAGCGGAGTAGGAGCCCGACGATCTCGTGGGGAATCAAACACCAATGAGAATTTGTATATTATTCTCGCTGGAGGTACTGGACTTCGTGAGAAGCTGCGTGAGAAAGGATGCGAAATAATCCATGAACTCGCTAAAGGTTCAGTAGTCATCGCATCCGGACCAGCGGAGCGCGAGAATAAACTTCGGTCCCTCTCCGTAGTTAGTGACGTTATCCCAAACCGCGAATTCGTTGCTGATGATATACAGAAAAACGAAGAGGGCGGTAAACCAGATAGTGACCCACTATCCGAAAAACAGTGGGACAAACACCTGATGAACGTGTTTGACGCCCATGACATTGCAACTGGGGACGGAACATCAATTGCGATTATTGATACCGGCGTTGCTTACTCACACCCTGATCTCGAACACGCTGTTGATATCGAACGTAGCCGCGAAATTTGTCAAGGGCAGTTTACCTCTGGGCGAAAATTAATCAACGTTCGGAAAAATCCGATGGGGTGGTTACCAGCCACTAAGGAGTTAGAGTTACCCGCCGCGTTCGACGTAGATGGGCACGGGTCACACGTTGCTGGGATCGTGGCCGCCTCACGAAACGGAGACGGTATCACCGGCGTTGCGCCTGATACAACTGTCATACCCCTTCGAATAGGAGCTTATCAAAAAAATGACTACGGGTATTTAGAATTGCGGTTTACAGCGGTAGACCTCCTGTTGGCAATCGAGTACGCAGTCAAGATCGAGGCCGACGTTGCAAATCTCAGTCTAGTATTAGGACCGCTGAGTGCGGGGACAGAACGGCGACGGTACTTTGCTGCTGTGAGGCGACTTATACAACACGCTATCGAGCAGGGGACGGTAATAGTCGTTGCCGGGGGAAATCAAGGGGTTGATCTCGAAGAAAATCCCCTTCACGTCTTACCGAGCAGTAATCGTGGCGTCATCAGCGTCGCGTCAACCGGTCCGAACGACCGCCGGTATTATAATTCCAATTATGGCGGGGGAGTAATCGATGTCGCAGCGCCAGGTGGGGGATACGAAACACCTGATAAAACGTTCCGCTCAAGCGGTGTTGAGTGGCCATATCCGACAAATCAGATCCTTTCCACTGTCCCAGAGACAATCTATAGTCGGAAATATCAATTCCAACGAGGTACCTCAATGGCGGCACCGCAAGTCGCTGGACTAGTCTGTCTCATCCGTGAACTAGAACCAGAGTTTCACCCACGCCGCGTTAAGCAAGTAATCGAGCGTAGTGCAGTTGATTCGGCAGGATCTGACCCATCAGAACTAGGGGCTGGACGGATTGCTATACTAAATACAGTCAACCGCTTAGTCAAGTGATTAGTACAGAGAAACGGTGTAAATATCTTCTCGGTCGAAAGAGTAAAGCGGGAATATGTAACTGAAGGGACCGAGGTTTCTAGAAGAGCCATATCGTACCCGTGTTTCCCATCCCTATCGGTTTGCAATTATAGCCACTTCAAAGAGTGACGAGATAGAAAGGAGATATTTTTATCAATTTCATATGTTGTATCTAAACATTTATTATCGGAAACTTTTTGGAGAGGCAAGAAACATGATGACTGCATGGATCTCCCCGAACGCGGCACCATACTCGTCTTCTTTGGAGTGGTACTGCTGATTTCCACCTTGTCGGTTAGTGCTACTATGGCTCCCTCAAGAGATGTTGATGACAAAGGAGCACGGACTACCCTTATTGGATCTCAAGGTGGGGGACCTGGATGGCATGGCCACGGGAGTGTTTACCGCCTTGATGGTGATAACGTTACATGGAAGGAAGGGAGTGCGGACAGTTATTTTGACGTGACAAAGCTACCAAATGGTAGTATCATGGCCGGATTCATGCACTCTGGCTATGAGAAGGGATGTTCACCTTACGAGTCACCCTGCACAAAGACAGGTTTCCGTATTATTGATCCCGACGGACAGAACGGTCCAAAGGTGCTCTCCGAATCCTCGTTCCCTGTGCGAACTCAAAAGAATAGCGAAGTGCATGATGTCGAACGGCTTTCAACTGGTGAATATTTGATCACTGATATGGATCACGAGCGGGTGTATACACAACGTGATGGGGAGATTACTTGGCAATGGAACGCAAGTTCACTGTACGAAGCGCCACCAGAACCTACGAAGCGAGACTGGCTGCACATTAACGATGTTGACGCAATTAACGGGACCCATTATCTTGTCTCGGTGCGGAATGCCAATCAAGTAATTATTATTGAACGTGGCAATGGCGTGGTTGAAATTATAAATCAGGATGACGACGGATCAGACTCTTCATGCCTCAAACGGAATCAATTGTACGATCACGATGATGACGATGATGTTCGCTGCGGAGACCCAGCGATCCTAAATCACCAACATAACCCCCAATGGCTTGACTCAGGTGCAGTTCTTGTTGCAGACAGTGACAACGATCGTATCGTCGAATTGCATAAGAACAATAGTACGAATAGATGGGAACCCGTCTGGGTGCTCTCAAGCGCTGATGGCCTTGATCTTCATTGGCCTCGAGATGCTGATCGACTTCCGAATGGAAATACGCTCATTACGGATACGCTTAACCAGCGAGTATTTGAGATAAACCAAAATGGTACCATGATCTGGAGTACTTCAACTGAGCGGATCCCCTACGAGGCTGATAGACTCCCAGAGAACGAATTAGTCGGAGCTGATCGCTACGGTAGTGATGGGAGTAGACAGGAAAACACTGAGAATAACGTACCCTTGCTCTCAAGTGGAATCGTCTTGATCCGCGCAGTTATCCCCTCGATCCCATTTTGGTTTGGTGAGATTCAACTTGGCCTATTCCTCATATCCTTTTCATTTATCTCCGCTGGCACCATCAAAAAGTTGGGTTGAGATACCATTGATTGCTGGTCAAGCCGATCTTTGATTATAATATTTCTTATAATTAAGTACGCTCGCAACTATACCAACCGCACCTTAGAATTCTTATTAATCCATTTGAGCCTACAGGTAATTTTACCCTGTTTAACTTAATTAATAATACTCTCGCCTAATAATCAAAATGCGATGACACGAAAAGATGACATCAGAGAGAAAGTAGAAAATGGAGAACAGGGATACTCAGGACGACCTTTCAAAAATAAACTTAGCTGTACAGGCCGACGGGGATTTGTAAAAACATTGGCCTCACTAGGATTTTCGACTGCTGCCATTAACAATCTCACTAAAGAAAGCCTGGCGCAACAGACAGAGGATCCCGAATCGACCGCGGCTCTAGTTGACTCGTATATACATACGAATCACGAACAAGTCGTGAATAATGAGGCCCCACCACAAAGGGAAGCCCAGTATTTTACGATGCCACGAGATCGGTGGGCGCAAATTCAGGCCGTTCACGACGTACAGAAAAAATTGACCGAAGAATTTGATAGTGACCTAATTACTGCAGCAGTAGAATGGGAATCTCGCAGGAACGGAAAATCTCCGGTCGTCACACTTGAACGCAAAGAAATTAAAAGAACCAACGGCGAAATTGTATCTCCTGATGTTAGTGCTGATGAGGTCCGGTCAAGAGTGCCTAATAAAGCAGAGGGGAAGGCTGGGCAAGGCAAATTCCAAAAGTCGGTAGATAATATCTCAATTCGAGTCGAAGAGAATCAAATGACTGAACAGAGTCACTATGAGTACAACTATACTCCTGTCCCAGGAGGCGCCGCTACAGAAACCCACGGGATAATAACTACTCCGGCGTATTCGTATAGTGACAATGCGTATGGGTGGGTTACTGTAGGCCACAACGTTGGTTTTGATACGGGAGTTAATGTCTATCAACTTGGGGACAATTACATAGGATCTACTACGAGATTACTCGGCGATCCCGACGATGATGCAGCTAAAGATGGGGCATTCATTGCGAGAGATAGCCAAAGCGAAAAATACGCTGGTTACAAAATCGCAGCTGACTCTCCAGATACGTTCGATTATAATGATGTATATGGGTCAGTGGCTGAAGATCGCCTTAAAGAACTTAACAGTAATAACACTCTAGCTCTTGGCCAAGGAATAGCTACTGGAAGGCATACTGGAGAGGTCGAAAAGTTAGTTAATGGGACCAATGCTGGGACTAATAGCGTTGTCCAGCTTGGCTGGGATACTGATGGTGGTGATTCAGGGGGCCCCTACTTCATTAACGATAACGGATTGGTGAAAATTATAGGCATCCACGCCTGGGGTTGGGGTCAAAGTGGCAGAGGTAATGCAATGTATTACGCCGAAAACAAAATGAATATCTCTGTTTAATTTAATATAATTTTCAAGGTGTATCGTTAGGAACTTTGTGTGATTTTTCCTCTTCAGGGCTTCTTGGCCATTTAGCCATTGCTAATAATAAAAATTGCTACGGCAACTCAATAGAGGACGAACCATCGTATGAGCTGAGTGGGACACAGAAAGTATATGCCATAGTGACAACGACCCGACGTATGGAATTAACACGCCGCTCGGTCCTCCACTTTTCGAGTATAGCGCTTAGTTTGGGAGCTTCCGGTTGCACTGCTATTTCGCCACGAGAATCGAATGGGGCGACTGCCACACAGGCAAAATCACCGACATCGGTTGACACTAACTCTTCGACGGATTCACAGACCCAAACCCCATCGCTCAGGTTCACTGCCAAAGTTACTCGCCAGGCGTCTTCAGAATCGCCGGGACGTGTTACTGCGAGTCTCACTAACGCAGGGTCAACACCCACGAGTATTGGGTTCGGGCCTGCGCTTCTGTTTACAGACAACACATCAGACGATGATCTTGACTGGGCAAACGATCTTGTCCCCGTGGCCGATACGTATACAGGACCAAACGAGACACCGTCGAAGCCAACGAGTGGGTGTTGGAGGTACCCAGAGGACGCCCACGTCGGGATCAAGAGTAGCATTGACTTCCGGGAACTCCTCCCAGAACAGTCGATCACCGAAGAGTACAGCATCTACACACGGGGTAACTCACTCCCCTGTCTCCCGCAGGGAACCTATCGTTTCCAAGATAAGGGATACGTCCAAGACCGTTCGCAAGAGCTAATTCTCACGCTGATACTGACTATTGATGAGAACCAGCGGATGTCGGCCTCGACAGATGCACCCGCTGTTGTGTCAAATTGACAGATGCCGATGGTCAAGGTGACTGTCACCGATTAACATCTGGGCCTCACTGATCGCGACCGACGGGCATTCTCGTTACCACGATGATGTCCCATCTGACTCTATACACCTTCTCGCTAGTGCCGAACAGAACTCCTGACCGAGACTATCGAACTGGTTCGCTGTTCATGAACAGGCAACCAGTTCAATGCGTGCAAATGATTGGAATCGTAGTACACCAAGCCAGGCACGATGCAGTCTCGAGGCTAGCGATTCCGGTCGACCCACCGGCAGAACTCCTGAAAATCCTGTGCACCGGCGTCGTCGGCGATATCGTGTAATGTCCCAATTGAGACGCTATCGTGATATGGGACAGAGACAGTCCGCTTTTCGATATCTGGTCCTCGGGGATGTTCCCATTTCAGAATATAGTGATCACCGGTGATGCGGTCCACCCAGAAGTTCCCCTTGTTGACCAGAACGGTGACGAGCTCTTTCCCGGAGAAATCCCGCGTGACCATAGAAATCTAATCGCCTACTTGAGGACGTCAGGTAGTTCCCCACCCGACGTATTCTCGTCTGGATCGATACCGAGGTCACGAAGTTCTTTGTCGGTGGGCGGCCGACCGCCATCGCCTTCAACCGCTGCCACGACGTCATCGAGAGCATCGAGGGCTTCATCTCGCGTTGCTCCCTGGACTGAAACTTCGGCGGATTCGTCCCGTGCCGTCCACTGACCGTCCGGATTTTCGGTCAAGTGTATTTCACGCCCAGTACTCATATGAACAGATATTCGTGGTTATTGCTTAAAAGCATGTTGTCAGTCTCTCCTGCTCAGGTAGGATGAAAAAGCTGGGACAAGATTGTTTAGGTATAATCGTCGAGCTCTTGAAGATCTCGCCAGTGGCCACGAAGCGCGACGGCTGAGACGTTTGCTGCGTCAGCGATGGCCCGCTGAGTGAAGCGTGGGTGGTCATCGCGTCGGCCGACTGTATAGAGACACCCAGCAGCGATTGCCGAGGGCTTGCCCTGGATAGTACCTGACCCGTGAACCTCGGTGGCCAGTTGTTCGGCTTCGAGGCGCATGCTGGCAGGGACTTGCTCCTCGAGAGCAGCCGTGATCTCGGGAACGAAGTCTGCCGGCTCCTGTATCGGAACTGGCAACGAGAGTTTTCGCTTGAGGACGCCGGTCATGTTCCACAAATCTTCGACCGAACAGCGGGCCGGCTCGACGATAGTTTCTGCCTGCCGCGGACAGTCGTTCATCCGGCAGATGATGAAGATAGCTGCCGCTGCGCCGGCTTCGATAGAACGACCGACCAGGAGGTCGTCGGATTGGGCAGTCTCGAAGAGGGAACACGCCTGCTCGACGAGACCATCGTCGAGTTCGAGATGGTCAGCAATACGTTTGATCTGGCTCTGTTGAAATCCTCAGGGAGTTACAAGTTCGTCTGGTGGCCTGACTGGATGCAAGCCCTCCCAAAATCACGGCTACTCCAGTTCGTTGAGCAGGCATTACACTTGGCACGCCGAGATGTCGCTCGCTGCTCATCGAAGTTCTCGAAACGCCGGTACACACTTCACCAGCACATCGTTCTCCTCTGTCTCAAGGTACGAAAGAATACGACGTACCGCGAGCTGCTTGACGAGCTTATCGAGATGCCCCGGATTTGGAATGCCATCGACCTTGAGGTACTACCGTCTCCTTCGACCTTATGTAAGGCGTTCAATCGACTCGATATGGCGGTTTGGCGCGTCCTGCTCAACCTCTCGGTCACACTTCTCCCGACTAACGGTGTCGTCGGGATCGACGCTTCCGGGTTCGACCGCAGTCACGCTTCAAAACACTACACGAAGCTGACGAAGCTGACGACGCTGACGATTCAACAGTTGAAAGTCACACTGCTCGTAGACACGAAAGCGAATGCGATCATTGATCTCCACGTAACGGCGACCAGAAAACACGACTCGCCGATCGCGCCGTCACTCATCAAGCGGAACACCGCTGAAGTGGCGATTCTCCTCGGAGACAAAGGATATAACGACCAGAAGATTCGGGCGTTATCCCGTGAGGATAATCTTCGTCCGCTTATCAAACACCGAGAGTTCTCGGCACTTCACAAGGCGTGGAATGCTCGGCTGGACGCTGACCTCTACGGCCAACGGAGTCAGAACGAGACGGTGAACTCTCATCTCAAGCGAAAATATGGTGCGTTCGTGCGCTCACGACACTGGTGGAAGCAGTTCCGTGAACTCGTTATCGGCTGTCTTACTCACAACATCGACAGGGCACTCTGAACAGTGGAGATAGATGAACGATAGAGCGAATCAAGTTGTAACATCCCTGATTTCCGTCAGAAAAGCCATGACCGATACAGAGGGTGGATACAGAAGGTCGAAGGGTCCGTTTCATCTATTCGTCTCTGTATCACCTGGTAGGTAAAACGTGCTTATTGGTCGATGAGTTGTTTTTGCTCTTCGAGCGTTTCCTCGTGGTCTTTAACAGCATCCTCTCGAGCCTCTGCATCACCACTGAGCCGGTCTGATAATTCTTTGAGGCGGTCTTGTTCCCCATAGAGGACAAGCGTGTCGTCCGGTTTCGTCTCCGTATCTGGTTGTGGCGCACCAATATATGAATCATCTCGACGGATGCCGAGTATCAACACCCCTTCGCGTGGTAAATCCAGCTCAGAAATCGACTCCCCTGCCAGCCAATCACCCGCGCTGATTTCCACCTCCGCCACACGATACTCGCGTTGCAATCCGAGTAACTGGGCATAATCCGAGATCTCCAACTCTGTAGTCTCACTTAGCGTCCACTCGATGAGTGGCGTAACGAGGCGGTTGAACCATCGACTCCGTGCGAACAGAATAATTACACCGGCACCACCGAGAATATACAGTAAGTTCAACAGGTCGTCGCCACCAGTACGCGTGAACGAAAGGATAAGCGATGAGATCGCACCAAGGAGTCCGATACTGCCGAGGCGGATGAGCGCCTTCACCGTTTTGCGACGGCCTACCGTGGTGACAGCCTGTTCAGCCTCTTCGGTCGTATATCCGGCTCCAGAGAACGCAGACGTGGCTTGGAAGGAGGCCACATCTGGTGAAAGGCCCGTCATTTCCAGCGCAATCGAGCCGATACGCACAATCAACAACGACAGCGCGAAGATGATCAGTAGTGACAGTATTGAGTATGTGGCAACCATACCAAGAGATAGGTTACCCCATTAGTAAGTAGTAACCACCGATGGGAACAGTTCACGCTCTGTATCTGCCAATTCCCACACTTCGAAACTGAGTGACGCCGATTCGCGATTCACGCTGTATATGCAGCACAGCCACCGAAACATCACCGACCGTTGTCAGAAGTGACGCGCGAAATGCAGAGGATGAGTTCAGGACATTAATTGCCTGATTTAGTGATCTCTGGCTGAATTGGGCGATACGTTCGCATCCAGCTTCACTAACCCCTCCAGCTGTGTGACACCCGGTTCGGCATCGCGTGATGGAGAATCCTTAGCGATTTAGGATCGCGATCTCGCCGTCGCTTTGGATCCGAATCTCGTAGTCGTGATACTCGAAGTGCACGTAACCTGATGTCTGTGGTGCGTCATCCTTCGGGAAGCGAAACAAGGCATCCAACGCGTCGGGGTCAATCGCAGAATACAGCGGCGGGGACAGCTCAACGGGATCAACACCTTCCAGGTCGGCGATCAGGTCGATGACCATAGCGCTCGGGTTCTCGGCATCGTCTATTGTGATGGACGACTGCACTTGGTTCTCCGTTTGCATCATTACATCGGTTCTTCTTGATACCCTCAGTTGTGTCGTCGAATAATCCACCCATTTTAATGGGTGCGCGAAATCAGGCCGCATCGCGAATCTCATCCGGATGCGTCGTCAAACAGCGTCGCGAAGATCTTTGCGTTAATTCGGCGCAGATGGGTCGATAACGTCGATGGAGCAATTCCGAGTTCGGCGGCAACGTCCTCCGCACTGACACCGCCTTTGTCGTAGTAGTCTAGCTGGGCCACGACCCGGGCGACCTCCAGTTGACGCTCGGTCAGTGCTGCTTTGATGGCGACGCGCTCTTCTATCTGCTGGGCCCCGGAACTTAGGAGCGTCTCCAGTTCGAACTGAATGTCCTCGGCGCGACAATGGTCCCAAAATGAACTGAGGTGGTCTCGCTCAGCCGTCTCCAACCGAAAGTGCCAGTCGCGGCCGGCACTTTCGATACTGATCACGTGGATCCTGAAGTCGGAGAGCGTCGGGGTGACGAATTTCGTCGTCGGACCGTGCTGGACACGGTACAACCGCGTGTCGCCGAAGTCCATCGTTTGGGTCCACTCACTAATCGTGTCGTCGTGCTCGAGTGCTGATTTGAAGGTCCGGAAGTCGACATCTCTTACCCGATAGAGGACGGCCGGCAAGTCTGCGGTTGTCGCTGGGCGAATTGACACCTCCGTGATCGATGCGGTCGGGATTGCTTTGAGTGTCGGCCCGAGGGGTAAATCGGGGTGGGTTAGCACGACATCGACAATGAAACTCCCCGGCACTGGTGAAGGTGGATACTATTCATCTTGGGTAGAAATCTCTTGCGTTCCCTGTGTCAATGAAACAGGGGATGAGACAGTCTGAAGAATATGATTCCGTAGTGACCAATTCTACTTGTCGACTGACGCTCGTAGGTTATTGACCGATACGCGCTGTGTATGCAGCATAGCCTCGCCAAATTGTTACTATCTCAGGTTTTCAACAGTGCCACATGCGCGGGATAACGGAACGCTATAAGTCCGAACGTCGGAAGCCGTCCCCCGCTTGCTGCTGATAACACTCATAATGCTACAGATTGTCACCCATATTCGGGGAGAGACATTATGGTACCATCATTTCATCTTGGTCCGGGATTCCGGATTATTCACGTTCGACGAGCGGACCCGACTACGAATACAGTCGAACCACAGCCGTTGCTGTCTGGAGGGTATTCATGAGCGACGAATCCGAGGACTCGCCGCCAGTTGTCCGGTCCCAGGACCGGGCTGCTTCCGGCGTCCCGGCAGCAGGCTGGGCACTCGGCGATCGCTTCTCATGGGAAGAAATCCATCAACGGTTGCTCGCGTCCGCCGACGAGGAAATCGACAGCACGCTCTCGGAACTGTTTTTCAGCGGCTTCACCGCTGGCTTCGCGATCGTCCTGACGTTCATCGGCTACACAGTCGGGACCGCGACATTCCCGAATAATAGATTCCTCGCCGCGGTGCTGTATCCGATCGGGTTCATGTACATCATTCTCGGACGGTACGAATTGTACACCGAGACCACTCTCCCACCGGTCAAGCTAGTGCTAACCCGGTTGGCCAGTCTCCCCTTGCTGTTACGCATGTGGAGCGTCGTCCTGTTGGCGAACGTCATCGGTGCCGCGTTCGGCGCGTTCATCCTCGCAAACACACACGTACTTACGCAGGCAGAGATGGAGGTCGGAGTCGAATTCCTCCAGCACGGTCTCGAACTGGGCTGGTGGGACCTGTTCTTTAAGGCCCTATTCGCAGGATGGCTTGTAGCTGGAGTGGTGTGGCTCAATACGGCTGTGCGAGACACGATCTCGCGTGTTGTAATCACCTATCTCGTCTTCTTCACGATCCCCGTTCTCGGCCTGTACCACGTCGTGAGTTCGGGCGCTGAAGCACTCTTCGTCGTGTTCCTCGAGACGCCGAGTCCGGGGGTACTCACCCTGATTTACGAGTTCTGGCTTCCGATTTTGCTTGGCAACACGACTGGTGGCGTCGTATTGGTCGCGCTCGCGAGCTACGCGCAAGCCAAGACACGCCGGTATCCGGAGATTCGGGTTCTGTCCACCCGAGAGATGCTGTTCAGTTTGAAAGGTGGTCGCCCGTTCGAAACGCCGAGACCAGGCATCCAGTTACCGGAAAACGGTGGTGGACCCGAGGAGGAATCCGACACAACTAGGTGACGTGGTACTGTAAACAACCGGCAAATCCCCATTTTGTGGGGTGGTGCTGAATATGCCCTTTGTATTCAGCAGAGTCGCCGAAACCTATCCCCGGCTGAGGGTTTCAACAAGGCCGAGAGTCAATAAGAGACGCCATACAGCCATATCAAGCCGATTAAACGCCTTACAGAGTGTTGATGGTGTAGGAAGTTCAGTTAGTCCGAGAGCGCGACGAATCCATGGCATCTCGATTAATTCGTCAAGCAATCCACGGTAGGTCGCGTTTTTCCGAACTTTGAGGCACAGCAGAACAACGTGCTGGGGAAGTGTATAGCGATGTTTGGAGGAATTCGAGGAGTATCGAGAGACGGATCGGCGTGCCAGATGAATCGCCTTCTCAGTAAACCGGAGAATCTGCGACTTCGGGAGAGACTTCATCGCGTAGAATCACAGGATGAAAATGTAACTCTCTGAGAATTTCAACAGAGCCTTCGATCTCGCTGTTCCCCGCGATCTGATTCCGCTCGCGTTTCGAGCGGGTCTGGGATTGGGAGTGAAGCCGTCGCTGGCGAGCGAGTTGTCGCTGTTTCTTCGAGGAGAGCGAGTTCCCTCGTGCGTCGACGCCCCGACCGATCTTCGTCGAGAGCCCGCGGTCGTGGCGGGCCTGTGTCCGGGGAGCGCCGACGCGTTCTCGGGAATCCGCATCGAACGACCGCCACTCGGGCCCGTGGTTGACGCGGTAGACGTCGACGACGAGCCCGCACTCCTGACAATAACGCTCCCAGTCAGACTGGGTGACATCGCCCTTGCAGTCGGGGCAGGTAGTTGACGAGTGCTGCTGCTCTGTGGTTCGGGATGCGACCTGAGGCATGAGTGAGAAATCCTCCTTCACCCCCGTGAGGAGAGACAAACGACGGGGAGAGTAGAGCGCGTCAGTGAGGCACTGGAGGGGTTTTGCAACTGTGGGTGGCCAGAGAGTTGTGTCGTTGGAGATCGCCTTCTAGGTGCAGTTACGCCAGAGGAACGAAACGTGGCGAGCTAGTTCTAGCTCTTCAGTGTCGATGAGTGGTTCCACTCTCGAGGACGGCGACGATATCGGAGAGATCGAATAGGCGGAGGTCGTCACGCTCGTCTGCAGCTTCCTCGACGGAGTGTTTGAACCCAGAGCGGCTGAACAGGGCGAATTCGTAGGCCGGTTCACCACCGCCGGTGGGTGTCCAATCGATGTGATCCACGTCGTCTTCGAGGTCCGCGAGCACGTCGTAGCCGAGGGGCGTGTTGGTAAATTTCGCTTCGCCAGCAATCAGCGTCGACTCGTCAGTTGGGACGACGACATCCACCTCCCGGCCCTTGTACCACCACTGGGTCGGGACTTGTGTGGGCTGGTAGTCTGCGTAGAGCGATGGCACCGCCTGATGACAGAGGGTTTCGAACGTTTCGCTGACGAAGTCGGGCAATTCCGGTTCGATGAGATCCGCATAGGCGTTCTCGCCGTAGAGTTCGTACTGCCCCTCGCGGCCGTAGAGATATCGGAAGTAAAACCGGAATACGGGATCTCGAATCTGGTACCGAGTCCGCTTACTGCGTGCCGGGTCGGCGAGCGCCGGATGGTGTTTCTCGATGATCTGGAGTGTTTCCAGTCGGTCGAAGTAGTACGACGTGTTGGTGCTCTCGATGCCGGCTCCCTGAGCGATCTCGTTTCGGCTGCGGTTCCCGCTGGCCATCGATTCCAGAACCGAGAAATACGTGTTCACCTCGTTGAGTTCCATCTGGAGGACGGTTTCGGGCTCGTCGTGGAGTGGGCCATTCGGGTCGCACAGCAGCCGCGTGACGTTCTCACCGAGGCTTCGTGATGAATCGATGGGTGCAAGATATCGGGGTGTGCCACCGAAGACGCCGTAGACGAACACCCGTTCTTCAGGATCGTACGTCGGCACGAATTCTCGGATGGTACGAAACGGTAGCTGAGTGAGTTCGAGACGGCCGTTCGGCGTCTGGGACACCCGGCCGTAGAGTGGTGCACCGCCGTCGAGGACGTGGGTATGAATCATGCCGATCGCAGAACCTGTAAGGACGAGCGTTGCTTGGCTCTCATCGACAGCTGTATCCCACAGGTGTTGGATGACTGACGGAAGCCCCTCGTTCGATTCGATGAGGTACGGAAATTCGTCGATAACGATGATGGAATCTCTGTCGGTGAGGTACGTCAAGAGCGGTTCCCACTCCTCTTTGACGGCCGTGATGTCTGGGTAGGTTGTCGCTGCTGCCTCGACGAACCGCCTGAGCTGTGTCGTCGCTGTTCCCTGGACTGCCTGATAGTACACGGCATCGTCGCGGTCGGCGATCGATTGGCGCACGAGTTCGCTCTTGCCGATCTGGCGGCGGCCATAGATAATTGCGAGTTCTGCAGCGCCACTATCGTAGAGGGTCTCCAACCGATCGAGTTCATCGATTCGATTGACGAACTGATCCATACCTCTATTCGTTGTAGGAGATACATATGCTCTCCGAAGTTAGGAACAAGACTATAATAGTCTAGACTATAATAACTCGGCCCCTAATACGGGAGTAAAGATCGGCTCCGACTCGTGGGAGACTCACAACCAACAGTAACACAGCGGTCGCTCACCGGAGTGAACATGATTCACGCCGCCGGATCGGTTCTCGGTTCCGACTAGAGCGTTCGGAACACTCGTCCATCACGAAAAGAGTAGGATTCATTCCTGTCACAGGTAGTTCTTCTCGACATAGCTCTGGCGAACGTGTTTAACCAACGATGTCGCTTCTTTCATCACTTGTTGGTTAAGTCAGCATGGACGCTGACACACCAGTTGAGGGTATTGGTGAGCTCGTCTGCTGTTTGACTGGTTCGATCGGGCCTGTCACGAACGCACTCTGGGTTGATTCTTCTTCAGGATACTGATGATCAGAAGAAATTTCTCGTTCGGTGGAGTAGTATCTACTAGCAGGGCTCTCCATGAAAACAGAAGAGTCCACTCTCCTGACTAGCGGTAGTATCGCCTCGCCATCGGTAGTTCGGCACCAGCCAGATGGCACTGTCTCGCTCGATTTCCGGGCAGTCAGAGAGAATCATTCGACGACGTGGGACGCGGCCCTCGACGTATCAATCACTGTCGAACGAGGCGGGCGCCCAGACTTGTTTCTCGTCGACGTCGACGATGAGTGTCCGTTCAACTGTAGCCTGGCGCGGCGTGAAACAGGGACGTATGCTGGGTGGTGCAGCTGTGAGATGTTCGACGCGACGGGAGTCTGTCCTCACCTCTGTGCGCTCCGACAGCGGGCAGCGCTCGGCGATCTCGATATTCCCGGGGTCACGGAGTAGTAGATTCCAGGCTTCCTGGCTCTTATTCGTGGAAGCGTGGGCGCTATCCCCGCCGTTTTCACCGCAGGGTTGGCCCGCGGTAGCTCCGTCCCAGCTGACCGTCGTGACACCAGTAATGGTGGATCCGCCGGCATCCGCCCGTGCCCGCCCGCAGACGGCTCGATGCGAGTCTGCGTATTTGACGGCGGGGCGGGTTTCGCTGGCTCGACGCGCCCGGTGTCGCCGGAAATCCCTGCTTGTTCGGGTTATCCCCGGCATCAGGTGGCTCAGTTCGACGTGAGAACATTATGGGGCGCTGATAACACGCCACCGACGGAGGGTATACTCCGCCTCTCGTGTCGAACGTGGAGCTACAACTGCAGTTTCAGGGTGGAACGCCAAAATATTCTCGACCACAGTTCGTGGGTCAGTTGAATCGAGAAAGAGTAGATAGTGGATAGACGCAGAAGCTACTGGTCGGTACTGGGGACTTTTGTGTACTCTCTCGGGACAATCGCTGCACCAGCGCGTCGCGAACAGCTGATCGCGAAGATGTCGAACACTGGAATCCAGTGCGAGGGTCGCGACGGAATCGCACGTAGGGCTCGTCCGTCGAAATCGAAGTCCAGTCGGCGTGGATCGTGACCGTCTCGATGACTCCCCACTCTTCGTTGGATCTGAATAGAGCGCCGACGGGCTCGTGAGTCAGTTCGACCAAGACGCATTCGACGAAGGAAAGGACGCGCGCTGTCGGCACGTCGTTTGGCACCTCCATCGAGAGGTCCGACCACGCGCCTCGATTCGAGGGGCGACATTCACTTGTCTGGAGAGCGCTCCGCAACCGGGGAGAATCAGACTGGGTTTCGTCGATAAGCTGTGCATCGGAGTCTGTGGAAATCGTGTCTGTCATGATTTGCTCAGGGGAGCAGTGACCACTCCCCTCACCCGCCGGGGGAGAACAAACAACGTCGACGAGCCGGTCCTGACAACACAGACGCAACAGGGTCTGCTGACCGGTACGAAACGAGTACGCCGGTTCTGCTAGGGTAATCGCCCGTCCGGTCGGGGTACGAGCCCGGCCCTGATTCCGAGATCGACGCGCCGGAGGTGCTTGCAGCGGTCGGCCCGGTCTGGACAGGTACAAGTCTCTTCGAGGACGTCCACGTCGTAGTAGCTATCCGACGCCGAGTGGACCTCGTACTGACCGGGCTTGGCCAGGAACGAGATGTCCATGTTCTCGCTCTTCGCTCGTTCCGTCCGTGGCTCGGCATCCTCCGGAATGGCGAACGGGTCGGTCGTGTTGGTACCATCGCCGTCGACCATCCGCACGTCCGTCGACCCGCCGTCGGCCCGCACCTCCTGGAAGTCGTCCGTTGAGGCCCACCGTGTATCCCGGACGACCACGTTTCCGCCCTGCCGCGACGTTTCGAGCGGCCCGACCGCCACTCGGTCGGCGAATCGGAGCAGGTCCCATGGAGACGCTCGTTCAGGCAAGTCGACGACGTAGGTGTGCTCGTCGACGCGCTCGATCCAGAGTGTCCCGGTGACGACGTCACCGGTGACAAATGCGGCGAGTCGGAGTGCGCTCACGCCGCTGGCGGCGCTGCTGCGGAGGGAATCCAGATAGCGCTGGGTCCGCTCGCCCAGGTCGCCGGTCGACGTGACTTCGACCGTTTCACCGAGTCCGCAGTCCGGACAACTGTAGGAGAGAGCCGCCCAGTTCGGGTACCCATGCTGACTACCCAGCGTGAGCACCGTCCCGCAGGCGCTACAGGCTGTGTCGTTTCGTTCAATTCCCGAGCCGATGCCGTCGACGTTGGGTGATGTGTCCATCGACATGTTGCACGCCGGGGCTCTCGCCCCGCCACCCCTCACGGGGGTCACAAATTGACGGGGGGACAGCAGTCGCGACACCGGCGTTACCGCTCTCTGGGGACACCGTCAACGTCGGCGAAGTAGGAGCAGACGGACGAGAGCGATGTTTCGGCGAGCGCGATGTAGTCCTCGAACTCTTCACTCTCGGCGTGGCGAATCGCTAGTGTAGTGATACGCTTCATCGACGACGGCGGGCCGCCACTCGCCAGGGTGGACTTCGTTTACCGCCTCCAGGATGACCTCGACCTCGGTCTGAATGGAGCGGGCTCGGTCGACCCGCTCCCGAAGTTCGGCACCGAACATGCCAATCTCGAACGTAGTTTGGATCTCAGTCATCGCGAATCTCCTCGGCCCGGTGTTTGAACAGGAGGATAACGGGGAGTCGCTGCTGGTGGCCGTTCTCGTATCCGACGTATTCCTGGATGGTCTCGATATCGTCGATGCAGTTGACGGCAGCTTTGATTAACTGAACACAGAGCAGAATCAGTGAATCTGATTGATCTTCGGTTCGAGCGAACCTCGATAAGCTCAGGTTAAGCTGTTTGTGGTCCACCACGACGGAACGGAGGGAGACGGCCAACAAAGCCGCCAACCCACGCACCGACGACACTGATCAGACTAAGAACAACGGCAGAGAAAACAAACCAGAGAACACCGAAACCGGCAGCAATAGCGGCGGTTCCAGCTGATATCTCCGATCCGGACGCGATGAGAGTGGCGACGACCAAGAAGGAGTCAAAAGCGCTAATCACGCCGATTCGCAAGCCGGCTTGTGTAGGAGAGGATGATCGTGTTTGATTGCTGTAGTACAAACCTCCGAGAAATCCAGCGAGCAGCGCTGGAGCAGCGTTATATTCATATGGCAGCGCATTCCAAGAACTCGCCAGTGTGATAGGGATTGTGACAAACCCGAGTGCTGTTGCAACCCGTAAATTCTTATCCAGCACCCAGCGATAGATTACATTTAGTACCGACAATTTCTTTGATTCAGTAATTCAATCTTCATCGTGATAGATATTTCGAATCTCGATTCCCGTACCGTATTGCTAGCAAGAGTCCGAGAATAGTGTGGTATCCGCCTTCAGTTTAGGCCTCTGCAACCATTTGAATGATCGTTACAATATATCGGATCATGGTCGGATAGGCCACCCTCGACCTTGGAGGTGACCGATGTGCGCCTGGTATTCAGCACAGCTCTGCGAACTTGTGTTGGATCTGATGGTATCCTCGTCGGTCAGTTCGCATGCCTACCTAACGGATATTTCACACTTTGTCTTGTCTGAAATTAGGATTCAACAGAGTCGGTAATGCTAATTCCTAGTCCACCGTCTCGATCAACTCCTCAGCAGTGGACGCGATCCGTCCTAGCCGGTCGTGAAGCGTCTCAGGAGCGTCGTCATCCCACGCTGCCAGGTAGAACGTCGAGTTATCCACGTCCAGTCCGAAATGCCGACAGACGACGTACGCGACTGCCTCCGCTTCGACTTCGAGTTTTGCCTCCGCGTCGTCCTCGTCTGGTTCGAAATGGAGGATCGCATGGGCAAACTCGTGGATCAACGTCCGGGCCAGGTCGGCCTCGTTGTCACGGTCCCGGACCTCGACGAGAGGTCTAAGTGTCATCGGACTCCGCTGGGTACAGACACCCCGTACTGAACCGTGATCCCAGTCTTCCGCCTTGATGATCCTGACCTCGACGTCGAGACGATCGCCGGCGGCAACGAGTGCGTCAACCAGCCCATCGGCATCGCCGTAAGCCGCAGTGTCGAGCTCAGGGAGTGGTTCACCCTCCGTCTGCGAAATGTCGAAGACGCTCGTGGGTCTGAACCCGACGAGGCCTTCAGACCACTCCTCGGGCGGCGTCTCGTCGTAGTCACAGTCGCTTTGCTCGTGGTAACTCGGGCTGTTCTCACATTCCGGACATCGGTTCGTGATGATCGGTGCCCAGATCCAGATGGCCGACTCCCCCTCCTGGACGTGGCGGTCGAATTCGGATTGCCAGGTATTGTAGCCGGCTACCCGCGTCGCTTCGGGACACTGGTGCTTGATCAAGAGGGTGTTGCGATGCGAGTAGTCGTGAAACCTGCTCTGGACGTCCAACCACTCTTGGAACTCCTCGCTTGCTCGTGCATCATCGGTCATCGATGCCAGGTCCTCGACCCACTGCTCGAGGGACTCCTGCATCTCCGTCGACCGGGTCTCACGCTCGTCGAACGAAAACTGGTTGTCGGCCGTCGCTGGAACGTCGTCGCTGAGTGAATCTGTTTGAGACATTGAACACTCGCGGGAACAACCCCGCCACCCCCCTCGGGGCGATAAATACGCGGTTGCAGTCGACTACGTCTCCTCGTCCTGGTCCGTAGCCCAGCCACGGTGGTAGAACACGAGCGAGGTTTTGTCTGCGAACGCTTCCCCGGTTGGCTCGTGGACGAACACCATCTCGTCGACGTCGATCGACACGATATTCTTCACGATTAGGTCACCGCTGACCCATCGTCGCTCGTCGATATGCATCGAACAGCGTCGGCAGACCAAGCGGTAACGCCAGTACGCCGAACGTTGCCTCCGTGGCGACGGCGAGCGACGACCTCCGAACGAGCATGACGAATGTGATGACGCCGATGGACGCGATAGCGTATGCGAGATTGCTCCAGAGCGGATCGTAGGTGGAGCAGTATGCCCAGCAGACGAACGTGTAGGCGGGAGCGTTCCACGTTGCCGGTTGCGGTTTCGGCCAAAAGAACCGGCAGTACGTCGTGAGCCCAATCATCGCGAGTGTCGGGAGACCGACGAGCCACGTTGTGGGACCATACCGCGGCCGCCACACGAACCGTTCGTATCCTCGGAGAAACAGCGCCGGTGCACACGTGATCCATAGCCAGATTCCAACGGTGTAACTCACCGGCCAATGTTCGATCCGTGGTTGGGTGATCGGAAAGCGATATACTTCGGGCAGTGAGAACCAGGGAAACGACGGGTCGGGGACTGGGTTCGTGAACAGGGCGAGGAGGCAGAGGGCAGTCCCGACGACAAGGCCGAAGAGACCGAATTTCGTGTACGTCTCCAGCCACTGTGGGAGCGAACGTCCCATGCGTTCGTCGGTCGTCGGTTTGAGAGCACTTCTCTTCATGTTCAGTGATGATCGTGTCCACCAGACGCCGCGTTGGCGACGGGCCCGGTGGTTGCAAACTCCGCGGGCGTCTCTTCAAATCGCCGCTTGCACGTGTTCGAGCAGAAGTGGTACGACTCACCGTCGTGGGCGACGGTCGGTCCATCCTCGTCCGTCCGCATCCCACAGACCGGGTCACGGTACTGACCGGGGGCCCCCAATCCACGCCGGTAGACGTACAGGAGGAATCCTGAGACGGCGAACGCGATCAGGTTGAGGTAGAACGTATAGTTCAGCTCGAAGTACGACTGTTCGGTTGCGGTCTGGCCGCCGGCGAGGTTCGGAACGATACCGAGCGCGTCGAACAGTTGCTCCATGAGGAATCCTGTGAACGCCATCGTGACGAAGAAGACGCCGAGGATGTACGCCATCACTTTCCAGCCGTAGTACTTGCGGTAGACGTTGAGGACGGGAATCGTGATGAGGTCGGCGTAGACGAACGCGATGACGCCGGCGAAGCTAACGCCGCCGCCCCAAAGCGCGACGGCGAAGGGAACGTTGCCCATGCTCCCGACGAAACTCAGAACGGCAATCGCGACACCCATCACCGCGTTTTCTGCGCTAACGAGGAGGCTATCGCCTTGGAGGAATAGCGTGTTCCAGACCCACTGCGGAACGAAGACGATCACGAACCCCGAAATCAGGAATCCGGCGATGACGTCTTTGTAGAGCATCGACCACTCCTTGCGGTACTGGTTCCCGACCTTGTACCAGCCGCCCCACGACAGGAGTTCGTCGCGCCAGCCGCCGGTGCTCGCCACCTCCTGCCGGTAGGTTTCCATGCACCCTTCCGAGCAGAATTTGAGCGTCTCACCGCCGTCGGTGACGATGGAGTACTCGTCCTTGCCCTCCATCCCGCAGGTCGGGTCCTCGGAGACGCCGTGTTCGTGGTCCCGCTCGTTGAGTTCCTCGCGAACGCGGTCGAAGAGATTCTCGGGAAGCGTCAGGTGGACGATGACGGCCATCACCGCGATGAGGATCACGCCGCCCAGCAGCTCGGCGACGAGAAACTCCCAGCCCAGCAGGATAAGGATCATTAACCCGAGCTCGACGATAAGGTTCGTCGACGCGAACATGAAGGCGAGAAAGTTGACGACGTGGGCGCCCTTCTTGAACAGGCCCTTTCCGATGGCGACGGCGCCGAAACTACAGCCGCTGCTGGCCGCCCCGAACAGCGTCGCTTTCGTGAGGCCGGCGACGTCACCGTCGCCGAGGACGGCCGCCATCCGTTCTTTGGAGACGTAGACCTGGACGAGGCTGGTGATCACCAGTCCCATGATGATCGCCCACGCGGCCGTCCAGAGGAAGCCCACACCGATGCGAAGCGCCTCGAACACCTGTGGGAGGAGTTCGGCCTGCATGGTTCGTCTCTAGTGTTCGGTTTCGAGTCGTTCGCGACGCCGTTCGAACTCTTCGTCGTCGATATCGCCCCGGGCGTACGCGGACCGGAGCTCCTCCATAGCGTGATCGGCCGAACCACTAGCGGACGTCAGTGCTCTGTAGCCGAGATAGCCAGCACCGGCGAAGAGGGCCAGGAACAGGAGCGGCATCCCTACGCCGACGACGAACATCCAGCCCGAGCCCCCGTCGCTCGCTCCCCACATGCCGTGATCCCACGTGCCGCCCATCATGGGCCCCATACCCATCACGCCAAATCCCATCGCGAACACTGGGAGGACGACGAGTGCTCCGACGATTGCGAGAACGACCCAGACGAGTTGCCGATCGGTTGTGTTGGTAGCCATGGTGATTTCCCCGAGTCGCGCCGAAGTGCGATCTCTACCTGACTAGACGGGGGCATCGTTCAATGCGATTGTCCTTCGCATGTCAAATCAAATCGAATCCCTGACATAGAATTCGAAGGTAGGAGCCATGGTAATCTGGAGTTTCGAATGTGGTAAAGTCAGCAACCCGCACTCCGTAGTCCACAATCGAGTGTCATGGCTAGCTCCAGTTTCCAAGGCGCAACTGAGAAAGTCAGCCCCGTCATATAGTGAAATGCAATGACCAGAACGTTGATCGTCGAAGGGATGACCTGCGGCCACTGCGAGCAGACCGTCGAAGAAGCTCTCGAAGGTGTCGCTGGCGTGACCGACGCGACGGCCGACCGCGAGACCGAACAGGCGACGGTCGAGGGCGACGCTGACCCGGACGTCATGGTCGCCGCCGTCGAGGACGCGGGATACGAAGCGAGCGCCTGACGGCCGCAGTAGGGACTGCTGTCGACGATTGGCCTTCTCAATCCACAGTCACTCGGGTCTCCACTCGCAAGCGTCACCTGTGGTGAGGTCGTTGTCGTCCACGTGGGCAGAGAGGCAGGCGTAGTTACAGAAGTACGTCGGCGAGCCACAATCGGCGGTGCAATCGCGAACGCAGATCGGATCGTGATCGAAGATCGGGGATTCGCAATACGCACAGGTTTGATCCGCGTCGGGGGTCGAGACAGTCGTCGACATGGTAAGTCCAACGGTGCGAATCGGGAAATCGCTTTGCGTAGTCGGGTGGTCCTGTCAAGGGTTGAAACGCTTATTCGCCGGCACAGCGAATCACTCGCCCTCCCTCAACCTAACCTCGGACATCAGAAGACACCGGCGACGAACCCGAACCCCATGATGATCAGAATCGTAGCGGAGAAGGCTGGAGGTACGGCGTGTAACGTTCAACCGTCTCCTCGTAGCGGTGATAGCCACCGATGAGGACCATCGTCAACCCGACGATCCCGACGACGACCGTAATCGCGTACGCAGTCATGAGTTCGAGGCAGTACTCGGAGCCGGTACAGAGTGCGATGATCTCGAACTCCTCCTCGTGCGCGAAGCCGAGGAGAAATGCGAACCAGGCGATTCCCAGGAGGCCCCGGTCCGTAGCGTTGGCGGCGGTATAGTGAGCCCCGTCGACGAACGGCACGAGCCCTCGCAAGCGGGCGACGATGCTGCCTGAACGGTGGTCGTGTGAATGATGGTGAAGTTCCTCATCACTGTGTTCGTGTTCGTGCCCGTGTTCGTGTTCCTCCTCGTGGCTCCCGTGAGCGTGGCTGTGGCCGTGGCGATACTCTCGAATGCCGAGGAGAACGAGTAAGATGCCGGCGACGAGACTGACTGGCCCACCGATCTGCACGTCGCCGAATAGCCTGACGGGTTCGTTGACCTGGGTCAAATTGAAATATCCCTTCGCGTAGAAGAACGCGACGACCATCGCGATGCTGCTGACGAGGTGGCCGACCCCGATGATGAAACTCGCTGCGAACCCGTACAGCCACTTGTTGGATTGATCGAGTGCGTACGAAGCGGCGATGGGCCACCCGTGACCCGGTTCGATACCGTGAACGGCCCCGAGGAGGATGGCCCCGACCAGTAGTCCCAGTGCTTCACCGTGCAACATCGTCGTACGTCACTCTCGGTGAAGTGGAAGAATAACGGTTGTTAATACCGAAACGGGCGTCTCGTCATACTCACCTTCCTTACGTGGCGCGTCTAAGGAGCAGACCATGCGGACGAGTTTCAACATCCCGGACGAGATCGTTGAGGAATTCGACCGGGTCTGGCAGGATCAGGGAATCGACAACCGGTCGCGAGCGGTACGCGAGGCGATGCAGGAGTACGTTGAGGCCCATTCGCGCCTCGACGATCTGGCCGGCGAGGTGGTCGCGCTGGTCGCCTTCGACTACCGACACCACGACGTCATCGGGGAACTCCACGCCGTCCAGCACCAGTATCAGGACGTGATCCTCAACACGAGCCACACCCATCAGGGTGAGTGGTGTCTCGAATCGCTCTTTTGCCGGGGTCCAGTCGGCCGCGTTCGGGAGCTGAGCAATCGACTTCGAGACTTCGACGGCGTCCGGCGGGTGAAGATCATGGTCATCCGCGACGGTCAACCGTGACCGGGTCGCTGGAAGAAGCGACAGCTAATCCGCGGGCCGAGCGTCCGTGGTCGGCGACACGCCGGGAAGACTCGGTACGGAGAGGTCGACGCGGCGGAGGAGCTGTGCGTTGATCGCCACGATGACCGTGCTCAACGACATCAGGAGGGCGCCGATGGCGGGCGACAGGAGGATGCCGATAGGCGCGAGGACGCCCGCAGCCAGTGGGATGGCGAAGACGTTGTAGCCGGCGGCCCAGACGATGTTCTCTTGCATCTTCCGGTAGCTCGCTTTGCTCAGCTTCACGAGCCGGACGACGTCCATCGGATTGTTCTGGACGAGGATTACGTCTGCGGACTGGACAGCGACGTCGGTCCCGCTGCCGATGGCGATACCGACGTCGGCTCTCGTAAGCGCCGGTGCGTCGTTGACGCCGTCGCCGACCATCCCGACCAGTTTGCCCTGATCCTGTAGCTCCTGGACCTTCACATCCTTGTCTTCGGGTAGGACTTCGGCGAACACCGTGTCGATCCCGAGTTCGTCGGCGACGGCGTTTGCCACGTCCTCGGAGTCCCCAGTCAGCATTGCGACCTCGATATCGAGTTCGTGAAGCGCGTCGACGACGGCGTAGCTCGCTTCACGGATCACGTCCGCCATCGCGAAGGCGGCTACCAGTTCGCCCTTCCGGCTCGCGGGTCCTTCGTCCCCGCTCGCTCGTTCCGATGCCTCGCTCCGCGCGGCCCCGCGAACGAGGTAGACGACCGTTTGTGCATTCTCACCCGCTTCCTTAGCGAAGGACTGGAGCGTAGACGGAACCTTGCTGTCGAGGTGGTTCAACAGGTTCGGCCCACCGACGTAGACTTCGTCGCCGTCGACGAAGGCCCGAACGCCGCGTCCTTTCATGGCCTCGAAGTCCTCGGCGTCTGGCACGTCGACAGCTCTCTCCTCGGCAGCTTCCCTGATGGCCCGGGCGATCATGTGCTCCGAGTCGGACTCGACGGCTGCGGCCAGCGCCAGTGCTTCGTCCTCGTCGACGCCCTCGACAGTTTCCATCCCGACGACGCCGTGTTCGCCTTCGGTGAGCGTCCCGGTCTTGTCGAAGATGATCGAATCGAGGTTGCGGGCGTCCTCCATGGCGATCCGGTCGCGGATGAGCATCCCGTTTCGTGCGGCCAGCGACGTATTGATCGCGACGACGAGTGGGATCGCGAGGCCGAGCGCGTGGGGACAGGCGATGACGAGAACGGTGACCGTCCGGGCGACGACGTTGGCATCGAAGGTCGTCGCGACCGTCCACGCCACGGCAGTAACGGCAGCGGCGGCGAGGGCCGCGTAGAACAGCCAGCCGGCCGCCCGGTCGGCGAGCACCTGGGTCTTCGACTTGCTGCTCTGGGCTTCCTCGACGAGGCGCATGATCCCCGCAAGGGTCGTGTCCTCACCGATCGCGTCGACCCGGACACGGAGGCTCCCGTCGCCGTTGACGGTCCCGCCGATGACCTCGTCGCCGGGCTCTTTCGAGACCGGCTTCGACTCGCCGGTGATCATCGCCTCGTCGACGTCGGAGTCGCCCTCTTCGACGACGCCGTCGGCCGGGACACTGGCTCCCGGTCGGACGAGAACGAGATCGCCCTCGGAGAGGTCGCTCACCGGCACGTCTTCCGTCTCTCCGGACTCCATTATCCGCTCGGCGGTGTCGGGCATCAGCTTCGCCAGCTCGTCGAGTGCGCTCGAAGCACGACGGACCGACCGCATCTCGATCCAGTGGCCGAGCAGCATGATGTCGATGAGCGTCACTAGCTCCCAAAAGAACGGTTCACCGAAGTCGATGGTGACGGTCGCAAGACTGTAGACGAACGCGACCGAGATGGCCATCGAGATGAGCGTCATCATGCCCGGCGAACGGTCTTTCAGCTCCGGGATGGCCATCTTCAGAAACGGGACGCCACCGTAGAGGAAGACGACGACGGCGAGGCCGGGGATCACCCACTCGACGCCCGGGAACGGTGGTGCAGTGTACCCGAGATTCTCCTGGACGAACCCGCTGTAGACGACGACCGGAATAGAGAGCAGCGTCGAAACGAAAAAACGCCGCCGGAACATCTGCTCGTGTCCCTCGTGCATTCCGCCGTGTCCATCATGTCCGTCGTGACCGTCGCCGTGGCCCCCGTGGTGCTCGTGTTTCTCCTCGATTTCCGCTTCGACCTCGTCCGCATCTTCGGCCTCCGCTTCGAGCACCGACTGTTCCGTCCGCGAGTCGGCTGAATCTCCGCCTTCCTCCCCATTCTCCGCATCGTGGTGGGAGTGGTCGTCCATTAGTCTCTCAGTGGGCAGAAGTACGGCACCAGGGGTGATGGATTTGTGGTCTATTCTAGCGTCTTCACACCTGTGAATTTTCCCTCGAAACGGAACACCCTCCACGCTGCGAACGATTCTACCGTTCCGTACCCAATCCGCAACCATCGGCTGAATACTGCGTCCGGCGATGGGACGAACCGATAGGAGACAGCCACCTGAGAGGGTTCGTATGGAAGGCCACGATCACAGCTTACTCCCAGATGAAACACCCCAGGGATACGGCCCTGCCGGGCATGCAGTCCCTGGCGGATTAGCGCTCGCTGCGAATGGTCTTCGGTTCGTCCCGGCCGAGACTCGCTTCGAGCCCACGGTGGAGACTGATTGGGAGTTTCAGATAGCGAACGACGACACCATCGTCACCTCGTTCGATCGGGCGCACGGCGAGTCGAGTCACCTGATCGTCGTTCGTCGGGACCTCTCTCGCTTCCAGCATCGTCACCCGTCACTATCCAACGACGGGACTTGGAATGTTCAGGATCTGGAACTTCCCGACCCTGGTGTGTATCGCGCGTTCGTCGACGTCGTCGTCGACGGTCACCCGACGACGCTCGGGTACGACCTGTTCGCCCCGGGCGAGTTCGACGTTGCGCCGCGACCGACCTCGTCGAGGATGGCACACGCCGACGGGTACGACGTGCGTCTCCTCGTGGACGACGTATCCGTCGACGACTCCGTGCAGCTGGAGTTCGAATTCCGACGGGATGCCGAGCTCGTGTCCCACCTCGGCGAGTACCTGGGTGCTCGCGGGCATCTCGTCGCGCTACGGGAGGGAGACCTCGGTTATCTTCACGTCCATCCGATGGAGACCGACCTCGAGGAAGGACGAGTTTCCTTTGGTGCCCGGTTCCCGACGCCGGGACGGTACCGCCTTTTTCTCCAGGCACGTCCAGACGACCACCTCGTGACGACACACTTCGACGTCCAGGTGAACGAGTGACCCGAGTTCGCCTGCCCTTGGGTTGGACCGAATCTCTTGGAATCGCTGACTAGTGAGTGGAAGACGAACGAACCGGAATCGCGTGAAGGCACTTCTGTCGTGGACGCGAAGCGGTACGTGCTATGAGCAACGACGCAGAGACGGTCGAAGGGTACGTTATGGACGCCGGTTGTATCCGTAAAAACGCGCGAGACGAGCTGTTGGAAAAGGCACGCGTCCACACCAGAGACTGCGCCCTCATGGGCCACTGCATCGAAAGTGGGTACGGTATCGTCACTGAGGCCGACCGCGTGACGATGCTCGATTCCGAAGCCACCCCGCAAATAGTGAACGTAGTCGAGCAGTCGGATACGGAAGAGGGGATCCAGTTGCGTGTGGCGCGCGAAGTACGTGATGGTGCGATGGTGACGGTCGCCGTCACGGAAATCGAGTAGCGGGAGGGCGTCCTCACTCACCCGCGGTCGGCGGCGGTTCGTAACGCCTCGTACTCCTCGCGGAAGAGCGACTCACACGAGGTACAGCAGAGGTAGTACCGCCGTTCCTCCACAGTCGCCGACACACCGTCCCCGTGGACCGATTTCCCGCACTGGGCGCATTCGAGCGCGAGGTCTCCTTCGTCGACTTGCGGATTCAACGTCGAATTCGCGACCTTCCGGATTTCGTAATCCCTGAGCCGGTCGCTGTCGATATGCTCCTCATCCTCTCTGAGTACCAGGACTGCTCTCATTTACTCAAACGAAGTTATTCAGACAGCGAAGAACACGAGAAGTACAACTGGATGCTAGACGCGGAGGGATTCGATCTGTTCGAATACAAAGATCGAATGCGCAAATGGGAGGACGAACAGGAGTTCAAAATCGAGGCCGAGAGCCTGCTGACAGAGATACTCGACTGATTCTAGAGGCGGTGATGGCGTTCAAGTCTTATTGCTACCAGAAGAGAGACCCCGCCGCTTACGCTGGGGCAGCTGGTTCGCGCTCCAGGACGACGTTGGGGTCCTCGGTCCCGTGGCGAGCCACGTAGGCGTCGACGAGTTTGCAGTTGTAGCGAGCGATCTTGCTCTTCGTCGTCGGGACGACCGTGCTGGCGGCGTCGGCGACCTGCTGCTGGGTGAGGGACTTCCCAGAGGTCAGCCGGTCCGCCGCGTAGACGGCCGCCGCCGCGACGGTGAGGCGCGGCGTCCCCGGCCCGACTGGGACGTCGTCACCGAGGGTGAGGAGTTGCCTGGCCATCCGCCAGATACGTACGGCGTCCCCACCACGGAGGGCATCGTCGAGCGCGTCGACGACGGCCTGTGTGGCGTTCGGACGGACGGGCGGGGCGTCGACGCCGCAGCCACACCGGATCTTCCGTGCGGCGGCACACACCCGCTCGTGGGTCGCCTTGGCGTTGGCGGCGATGGCGACGTCGATGTCGGACCGGGTAAGCCCACTGGTCCGCGCTGCGAGGAGGACGGCGCCGCCGGCGAGTGACTCCCAGGCCATCCGGCCACCGGGGAGACGGGCCGCCGACGCCTCTCGGAGGTACTTGGCCGCCGTCTCGACGACGTGGTCGGGCAGGGCCAGGTTGCCGCCGATCATCTCGACGTCTCGCAGCCCCTCGTTGAGACGCTTCGTCCGTTTGCGCTGGGCGCCGAACTGGTAGCGCCGGTGGCGCTTTCGCAGGCGGCGGAACTTCCGACGCTGTGGGTCCGAGAGCGAGTTGCCGTAGCCGTCGGTCCCGAGCGAGAACTTGGTGTGGAGGCCCTTGTCCGTCCGGAGCGGGTTCACTGTCTCGATGCTCTTCGACGCGTCGCCGACCATGCCCAGGTCGACGAGCGTCGGGCTGCGGTCGACCCACTCCGCCGCGACGATGACGCCGCAATCGGCACAGAACGACTCCTCGTCCTGGGTGACGACGTCGCCGTCGCACTCGGGGCACTGTGACCGACTCGCCGGGCCGTGTTCGACTCTGGCGTCGGGACTGTCCTGTTCGCTGGCTGCACGCTGTGCTGGCGAAACTACTTGTGTAATCGCGTTCGAAGTTGCCATTGGAAGTACTCCGGAGGGCGCTCACGCGCCTGCTGCCGCGATGCTGTAACATCGCGGCGTTTTCACGACATACAACTACTCAGCGACGGGCTCACGTTCGCGCCCTCCACCCTCCCCCCGGGCTAAAAAATAGTCGTGCGTTCGCTGGAATGACACATTCTATAAAATTAGACCTTGGTACAGGCGCAAACCGATGAAGTATCTGTTTAGCGAGTTGATTGGAGGCTGTTAGGTAGGGTTATAGTGCTTGAAGAATGTGACTGGTGCACGCACTCATGAGTCAGCTCACGCTTGGTCCAAGGCCCTACGACAATTCTGGGCTTTTCAATGGCGATTATCTCTACACCTCTGTCCCAGAATTTGATCTCTGGGACTGTGACGATGGGGCCCAGGAAGCCCTAGATTCCATTTCTGAACTCTACGAGGATGAAGGAGAATTTCTTGATGGATACAACGAGGATGAGCTTCGCGGAACATGGATCGATAAGATCCTTAGGATACTCGGCTATGACTTTTTGAATGAAACTTCTATTCCCCGCGGCAATGGCCAAGTAGACTATGTCCTTTTCAATTCAGAGAGTGAACGTAGACAGTCTCAACGATTTAATAAATCCGGAGACAGCAATGAAACGTTCAGACATTCATTAGGATTCGTTGAGGCGAAGCAGTGGGACGAGGACTTCGAACGAGAATATGTTGGGAGAGCATATCGAAACGCGTCTTCCCAGGTCTGTCACTACCTAGACCGAACACCGAGTAACGTCCGTTGGGGTATCCTAACGAACGGTCGCAAATGGCGCATCTATGGCAACCGAGAATACGAAACCCAGATCTACTACGAGGTTGACTTAGTAGAGCTTATCGCCAAAGGAGATCTGGAGGATTTCAAATATTTCTACGTCTTCTTCGGGCCACATTCCCTGCGAGGGTCCATCGGCGATTCATTCCTCGATGAGGTTTGGACCGAGAGCGAGAATTACTCTGCTCAACTCGGGGAAGACCTTCAAGACAACGTATTCACTGCCTTGAGGCTTCTTGGAGAAGGACTCGTCGAATGTAATGACCTAGATATCGAACCCGGTGATGACGAAGAGCTGGCAGAATTGAAAGAGCAGTCTCTCGTCTACCTTTATCGGTTGATGTTCATCCTCTACGCGGAAGGAAAAGATCTCATTCGGCCTGAGGACCCTCATGCAAGGGATGAGTTTGAGGAACATTTCAGTCTTGAAGGAAGACGGAAAGATATCGTCGAAGAAGCCGGTGTCGGAGGGTTCTTCGAGGACTTTAGCACCCGTTCTCGTGACTATTGGGACCGCCTCAACCGGCTCTTCGAGCTAATCGATAAGGGAGACAAAGAGCTAGGGATTCCCGCATACAACGGCGGTCTATTCGATGCTGAGGAACACCAATTCCTTACCGAGAACCACGTGACGGACTATTACCTCGCACAGGTTATCTACTATCTATCAACCGCAATCAATGAGGACGGCGAATTAGTCTATGCTAACTACGCCGATTTGGATACCAGGCACCTTGGATCAGTCTACGAAGGGTTGCTTGAGCACCAATTTAAGATAGCAGAGGAGAAGATGGTGGCAATCAGCGAGGACGGGGGGCAAGTTTGGAAGACCGCCGCCGAAATCGACGATGAGGAGCCTGTGGATACCGCCGATGAAAATAGCCTGTACGTTGTCAACGATGAAGGAGAACGGCGTTCCACAGGTTCATACTACACGCCAGACTATATTGTCACGTACATCGTCGAGAATACCCTAGATCCGCTAATCGACGATATTCGTGAGTCGCTCATTGAGGATGGCTATGAACAGGGCTCTCACGAATACGCTGGTCAATTCTATGCTAGAGTCCTCGAACTGAACATTTTAGACCCAGCGATGGGTAGCGGGCATTTCCTCACTGCGGTCACCAGCTATCTTGCCGAGCAAGTGCAAGAAACTGCGCGAGACGCAGAACTCTCCAGTGTACTCAAGGAAGAAGTGATCCGGCGAGAAATAGCCAAAGAATGCATTTTCGGGGTCGATCTGAATGAAATGGCTGTTGAGTTGGCGAAGTTGTCGATGTGGTTGGAAACCCTAGCGAGTGATAAGCCCCTCACTTTCCTTGACCACCACTTCAAACAAGGGAATTCACTAATAGGGGCTGACCTCGATGAGATTGACGCCCTTCCTGGTCACAAATCTGATGAAGATGAAATTGAAGAGGAGCAGTCTACCCTGAATCTATTCCAGAATACCGTCCAAGACACTATCAAAAAATACCTGAAGGAGTACGCAGAGTTCGAGGAAATCGGGGACGATACGATTGACGAGATCGAGAAGAAGAAGGAGAAATACGAGGGGCTTGAGCACGAGGAGATGCGGTTACGTCTTGAGCAGCTAGCGAACGTCTACACTGCCACTCACTTCGATGTAGAAGTTCCGGCTGACGCCTACGACAACCTGAAAAAGGCACTTAGCGGCGAGCATGAAACCTCTTGGGAGGAATTCACCGAGAAGAGTTGGTTCAAGGAAGCCGAGGCCATGGCCGAGAAACATGACTTCCTTCACTGGAAACTTGAATTCGTAGAGGCGTTCTTCAACGGGAGTGCAAAACAATCAGAGAAGGGCTTTGACGCGGTTGTTGGCAATCCCCCCTACTTTAACCTCGAAATCGTCGACGATGAAGGAGTTAACGAGACTCTGAAGTGGAATTACGACGACCTCTATGCTGGTAAGGCCGACATCCTCTACTTCTTTGTCGGGCTTGGCATCAACCTGATTCGAGACCGGGGAAACCTCGGTTACATTGTTTCCCGGTATTTCACCGAGGCTCACTTCGCCAAAGATTTCCGTGAATCTGTCTCGGACAACGCTGACATCCACGAAATCGTTGATTTCGGGAACAACCAAGTCTTTCCTGGAGTTGATACACTTACAGTCGTTCTAGAGCTTGCCAAGAACAGGCCTGTGGAGGACACAACAATAACGTATCTGTTGGATGAGCTGGAGTCTGATGCACAGGAAATCCAGCAGACCATGGAGAAATTAACTGTTGGTGAAGAAACTGATATGGGAGGTCAGTATACTATCCCGGAGTCGTCCTTTGGTAGTGATCGATGGGGGATTCTATCGAAAACGCTTCTCGATATCAAGGACTCCATAGAAAGCAACGGGACCCGTCTCGGAGAGGACTATCGAACAGGACAGGGAATGATGACTGGGTTGAATGAAGCCTTCACTGTCTCTGATGACGAAATATCAACGTGGGGCATAGAAGACGAGGTCCTAAAACCACTTGTCAAGAACGGAGACCTGCGGAAGTACCAGTACACCTCCCGAGGGTTACAATTGCTCTACTTGGAAAACAAGGACATCTCTAATTATCCGAATACGAAGGAGTACCTGAGTCAGTATAAACCAGATCTGGAGAATCGAGCAAAGGATAACGTGGAGTGGTATCGGTTTCTAAATCCGATTAACAAGGAGCTCTTCGAGAGTCCTGACGAGAAGATTATCTGCCCGTTCGTGGCTACAGAAAACCGCTTCATAGTAGACAGTGATGGGCTTTACAATGACGGCGGGGACGTGGAGGTCATTGTTCCGGACATCAATAATCTCCCTGACAACAGGTACCTTGTCTGTTTACTGAACTCTACACTCATAGAGTTCTATCACCTGCACCACGCGAAACTCAAGCGGGACGGGTTCTACGAGTACTTCGGGAATTCACTGCAAGACATCCCTCTGTGTCTTGAACCGGCTGACAGGGATGCTGACGTAACTGTGCTGCCGGATTCAGTAATTGCAGGTGCGGAAGACGATGATGTAGAATCTGTTCTGAGCCATGTGTATGATGTTATGGTTGAGAAGCATGAAAAGCGTAAAACGCTGAAGGAGGGGCTAGACCCGTTCAAATATCTCTCTCGTACAGCTTCGGTTAACGGATTGACCGATGTATTGAATGAAGAGATGAAGTATGGATCGAAGGTCAACGATATAGTCTTCGATAGCCGGCATGATATCACTGACTTGGAGCTAGTGGAGAAGAGCGATTCGGATGACTGGGTCCTACGCGGTCAGGTGAAGATGCGAGAAAAGGTGGGTGAGGACTATCAATGGAAACGTGATGACGAGGATGGGAACGGGATTGTCCGTCAGTGGGTGAAGCTCTATTCTTTCCCAGGCAACCTTGTGGATCAGAATCGAATGCGGAAATATCAGGTAGTGCTAGAGAACTACGACGATTTCGAGAATAAGTCTCCGAAGAATGGGTTCCCTGGTGGGAGGACTCGTACTGTGCAGGAGAAGTTAGAGAAAGCGACTCTGCCAGTTGTTGATAGTGTAGATATGGACCCGTATTTTGATTTAGAGGACGAAATAGATGAACTCGAAGCAGACATCATGGAGATTTATCGCGGGGTAGACCAAATCGTGTACGACCTCTATGACATGAGTGATGAGGAAATTGACCGGGTAGAGGATGAGAACGGGGTTGGACTCGAACTTCAGTAGGACCCTATCTCTTCACGAAACCGATACTCCAGGTGAGAGATTCGCTCTTCTAGGTCGGAAACGTCGTCGTCGACGTCTTTCTCAATTTGTCGGAACCGGCTAGAGAGTACTCCGAATGGAGAATCAGGGTTGGGATCTGTCACGTCATCGATTTCTGCAATTGGGCTGATTCCGACGCCTTTCCAAGTATAGTAGAGTCCTGGGTTAACGTCATCTTCAGAGACATACTGGAATGTGACCTCTGAGCGCCAGTAGCGATATTCGAGGATATTAGACACTATGGACTGCCGAGCAGCTTTCGCACCGTCGATTGGGTCGTCACCAACGAGATCGTCAGGGAATAGGTGCTGATGTTCGTTATAGAGGTGTTCCTCGATTTCTTTCACTGAAAACGCTTGTTCTCTGTGATCTGTAAGGAGAGAAGTGATTTCCGTACCTATTACGTCATAGCTTCGTGCATTCTTCCACATGTCTGAGTTAAGATCGATCGGCATGTCTATTCCATTGTGAGCACTGTTAAAACCGTACCGCCGGTTGGTGGATTCTTGTCCCATTCAATAGCTTGGGTTGATTTGAGAGCATTCTGTTGACGAGTTTCATCGGTTATATGCTTACTGTGATGATATACCAACATTGTAGGAAAGCCAAAACCAGATTGCCGGTCGCCTTGCGGAGCGGTGCGACAGTAATCGGAGCGAGCGCGTTCTGGCGGGCCGTCGCTTGCGGAGAGGGGTGAGCGTCGATTAAGCCACCCTCTGTTGGAGGGTGGAACAACAGTTTTATTCTGTTGGAGAGGGTAGCAACGGTTGATGGACGGGGACGAGTCAGCCACGCTCCTCCTGCGTGAACGGGAAAACTTCGATACCCGGTATGCAGAAGTCAAAGCGTGGGACGTCCCCGAATCCGACCGCTACCCCGACGGCGTAAAATACAGCTTCCAATACGGCGAGTTCGATGGCGACACCGTCTTCCGGTACGACAACTTCCCGGACCATCCCGATGCGCCACACCACCATAAGCACACGACGGATGGCAGTGTCGAAGGTGTGGAGTTCGACGGCGTTGCGGCGCTGTTTCGGCGGTTCAAATCCGAGGTAAACGACCATGGCCACGACTGGAACTAACCCACCGTCTGAATCCGAACGCGTCCTGCACATCCGCTTCGAGCGGAGCGACAGCGACCGCATCGAGGAAACGCTCCAGGCGATCGATGCCGGCGAAACGCCCGAACCGTACTTCGAATGTACGTTCCACGATTCTGACCAGCTGCATCAGGTGACGCGCCCGAAGAATCTGGAGTTGCTTCGGACTATCGCCCGGGAAGAGCCCGACGGCATTCGTGAGACTGCTCGTCTCGTCGACCGCGACGTCCGACAGGTCCACCGAAACCTCACAGAACTCGAAGATCTCGGCCTGATCGACTTCGAAACGGATGGCCAGTCGAAGCACCCGCACGTCTGGTACGACACCATCGAAGTCGACCTCCCGCTACTCGATTCAGACGGCGAGTACGATACAGCAGACGCCTAACCGGTGAGCGACTGGACTGGCAACAGATCTACTCCCCACCCTCGTCGACGAGCTCCTGAGTACGGGCATCGATTTCCTCGAAGCGCTAGTGCAGTTCTCGCGTCCGTTCGTCGAGTTTCTTCAGCGCCGATTCGTGTTCGTCGACGCGTTGTTCGAGATCGTCGAGTCGACTACCCATCTCCTCAACGACGTCGACCGCCTGACTGTTGTCATCGATATCTACTCGCGCCTGTGTCAACCCCATCTCTAGATCCGCGATATCTTTGATGAATCGTATCTCGTCGTCCAATCTGAGAACATCCGACATCGCTTCGACGGCGCTCGTGAAGGGGACATCTACCTCATAACTGTAGTAGTTGCCTCGTGAGCCACTCCGGTTTTCGAGGGCGGACAGGATGCCCAGCATTCGCAAATCAGAGAGGTGGTTGTGAACGACCGCTGGGCAAGCGTGTCGGTCCCAGACGACTCACAGAGGGTCGTGTACGCTTCGTAGATACTACGGATCCGGCACGGTGGTACTTCCTTCGCTGCTTCCGTGACCACGGCCAGTAACGCGAGCCAGTCGTGCATCGTTAGCTCTCACATCTCATGGACAATTGAATTGCGGACGCCCCCGGGGGTGGTCCGGAGATTTGTCTCCGTGCACCCCCTCCCCCCGTGATCGATGTGTAAATCCCTACGAAAGGAGTGGGGTGGGAAGTGTGGGAACCGAGAGCTGGAGAGAGATACGGGTTCTGCCACAAGACTGAGTTTACTCGATCAGCCTTACGTCATAATCAGCAGTATATAATTCGAAAATTATATACATAACCACATCAAATAATATCCGTAGTAGACTCTTTCGAAGAAAAGGATAGGGATCTCAATTTACACTGAAAATCGATCCCGCGTTTAGACGGAACTTTGAGCGGTCTATTCGCCGAAACTGGATTGATGAAGATGGGTACTGTTCTTTTGGGATCTGCGTTCGGTCTCGAACACCGTACCCTCCATCCGATACACATCGATCACGGGGGGAGGGAGTTCAAGAAAAATGAGACACGATCTGCCCCCGTCACCCCTCAGAAAGGTATTCTACACCGCTTTCGACCTCTCGCTGCTCGTTTCCAGTCGATGTTGAGCGTGATGGGTGCCCGTACTGGAGCAGTGGTTTACACATCGATCACGGGGGGAGGGGGTCGAACAGTACGTCTCACAGAGACTGCGATCTCACTTCGTATGAAATTCCTGTAGTTGGGCATCGACGATAGTCTGGAGAAGCTCCTCTTGTTCGGCCACAGTTTCGAGCCGGGTGTCCTCGACGATTCGCTCCATTATCGCTACGGGATCGCCCGTGAACGTGAATTCCATGTACATTCCGCCTCCACGCCCTCGACTCTTCCGAGCGGTCGAGACCAGACCATACGTGGAGAGCTCTTTGACGTATTTGACGTAGGTCTCGCGAGTCATCTGGTCAGCATCGAGTTCATCAGTAATCCAGCGATAGACGCTGAAACCGACCGGACTCGGAACAGAACACTGGGACGGATCCGAGTAGCGGGTGACGGCTGCTGTGGCGTACAGCGATATTTTCTTCTGCGTCGTGAGTCCATCGACGAGTTTCAGCGAGCGGTCCTTGTCGATTTCCTCTTGGGACTTGCGAACGTGGGCTTCGGTAACTCGATCGTCGCCCCGTTCGTCGGCGAGGTCACCGGCGCCACGAAAGAGGTCGATCGCCTTCCGGGCGTCACCGTGACTCTGTGCAGCGAAGGCCGCCACGAGTGGTATCACGTCATCTTCGAGCGCATCCTGGCGGAAGGCATCACGGCGATTATCGAGGATTTCACGCAACTGCGTGGCATCGTAGTCAGGAAAGTAGACGTCCCGTGGATTGAACGAACTCTCGGCACGGCCGTCGATATCTTCCATAAACTTCGGGTCGTTCGTCAACGCAGCGACCGACACGCGGCCTTCGATAGCGTTCGTGGTACTAGCTCTGGACAGCTGGTACAGGAGTCTCGAATAGGCGGGTTCGTCGATTACGCGGCGGCCGGACAGAAGGTCGATCTCATCGAGGATGAAGATGACGGAGTCGTAGTGCTCGTTGACGAGGTGGTACAGACGTCGATACTTGCGCTTCGTAGAGACGCCCGTCTCTGGGACACCAACTTCTGCGTCGACGTCTGTTGCAACCGTCTGAATGAGTTCGTAGACCGCTTGGTCAAGCGTATTGATTGGCTGGCAGTTGATGGACACCACACCGAAACATTTGCCCTTCGAATGGCAGAGGTCGATAATCTGTTGGGTGACTGCCCCGATGATGAGTGACTTCCCCGTTCCAGCAGGACCATATAGTAACATATTCGGTGGCCGATTTCCGTGGAGAGTTGGCTTCAGATACGAGACGACAGAGTCGAGTTGGTCATCGCGACCAACGATGCGCTCCTCGTCGATGATCGTGTTCGGTTCGACGAGATCTCGATCGGCAAAGACCGAGACCATTTCATCCTCGTCGAGCATCTCCCGGATCGACTGTTTGGATTCAGCCCCAATTGTTTCTCCATCCTGATCTGGGTGTTTTTCTCTTCCCCGTAGCGACTGATCCATCCCTTCTTGATCACTGCCACGCATATTTCTTTCTACAGCCCGATTCTGTTAAAATATTCGGCTTCGTCGATTTGTATCTGGGCGCAACAGGCTCTCTAATGACTATAATCATTAGATCCGTCCCTCAATGATAGAACCGAGATCGAAGTATATTCAATATATGACTCTCCGTCATCGAAGTGAAAAATCGTTTCAGCACACTCCCCGTGATCGATGTGAAAAACTTGGAAAGGGGCGATAGGGACGTGGATTGTTTGAGAACGAGGGGAATAGGGAGCCATCACAAACAATCTCTACAACCTCACCACCGCTTCCGAAGCTTCGTTAGATCTGCTACTTTGGGGGAATCTCCCCATGTACCTAGGATATACGACGGAAACGTGGGGTGGGTTACGATACAGTTCGATATCGGGTGTCCGCCAGTCGCAGTCTTGGGAGACTACGTCGGCTTGGTGACTATCTGCTCCAGAATTATCTCGTGTTTACTAGGTCGCGAGGGTATTCGAATTGCGGACAACCCCGGGGGCCGGGGTGATCGGGTCAAGTCGATACCAAGCGTATATTCTGGTAATCCCCTCGCCTAGATCCAGCGACGATGGAGTTCCTTCCTTCGATTTCGTGAGACAACTCGTGATCTACAGAACGAAAGTCATCCTCGAAGAGGAATTGCGGACGCCCCCGGGGGCGGGCCCTACGTAAGAACTGAGGCCCAGCGTTGTCGTCACTAGTGGAAGGAGTACACTTCGGCCACAGGACGGCTGTCAGAAGTCCGGCGTTGCAGAGCGAACGGGACCGTCCTATTCACGAAGAGAACTGCAATCGAGTCGTCGGCAGTTCGCGGAAACGACGGAAACGTGGGGTGGGTGGGTAGAGAGAGTCCTTCTCTTCGAGGGGGAGTAATAAGAATCGAGGGGACGCGTGCTCGACTACTAATCGACGTCTCACTACACCCCTCCCCCCGTGATCGATGTGAAAAACCATGCGAAGGGGTGGGCAGGAACGGAGGTGATTCGAGAACTAGGGAGATATGTCACCCGCCACAGCCATTCTCTACCATCCCCTAACCACCGTTTCCGGAGCTTCCGAAGCTCCACTGTTTATTAATCACCCACACACCACCATTTCCGAAGCTTTGTCGTGGCTCAGCCGTCTTGGGAAAGTTGGAGCTGCGCTCGGGATTGTTCTCTGACTGTTGCATCTTCACGTGGTGCCACTGCTTCTGTTTGAGGAAAGCTCCGGAAACGATGGCGTGTGTGGTGCCGATCTACTCAACGTTTTACGGGTAATCGGAATCGTCCCGATGTTCTCAGAATATAGACGGAAACGTGGGGCGGGTGCGTAGGAATACCGATCGAGTGAGAAGGCCAATCCCCGCGGAGTTACACTTCGATGACGGGGGGTCTGGTTCACCGCATTGTCGGTGAATCGTACTTAGCGGGCCGAACGCATCGATCATCACTTGAAAAAGTGGTGTGTCTTTGCCCAACCCGCATAGGTTCTATCCCTGAAACCAGCGATTGCAATTTCCCTCTATCCGCGGGGTGGAGTTTTAGCTTCAGTAGGTCCGAGTGAGTCCTCTGATCATGGCTCGACCCATGTTACCGGACCCAATGACACTAACAGATGCCATATATTACAAATATTAGCACGAACAGATATAGCTTCTATGGTATGGAATGAATATAATAGTATAAATGAATGTGAAAATTGTAACGTAGTCGCGTACGATCATCCGGGGATCAATAGTCCCTGACCGCTTAAACCGCCAAGAAGCCGAAATCTGTCGGCGCTATCATAGGCCGCCGTCTCACCTGTGAGTTGCCTGCAAGGATATCTGATTTGAGATAGAGGGCCATTACTACAGTTTGACGTGTGCTGCAGATTGATGTCGGATGTCTATTTGTCCACAACAGAGAATCAATTTTGATGTGTATCGAAATTTGGATCAGGCAATATCGGATTTAAGTATGAAATGTTGGCATAGAAATATTAAATAAATTTGCGACACGAATAATATGCTATGAATCAATATAAGAATATCGTCCTGTTTCTCCTCCTCGGAGTGATCTGGGGTGGGGCATATCCCGCAATCAAAATCGGACTCAACTCAATCCCCCCCGTCCTTTACGCAGCGGTTCGGTATGACATTGCGGCTCTCGTTATGCTCGGGTACATCATCGCCTTTAGAGAGTACTGGCGACCTCGGACCCGTGATGACTGGATCAACGCCACAATAGGGGGTGTACTGATTATTAGCGCCTACAACGCATTCCTCTTCATCGGCGAAACTACTGTCCCGAGCGCTATCGCTGCAATCCTCGTTGGGCTGATGCCTATCTTCACTACCGTTTTCTCCGGAGTGCTGCTCTCCACGGAAGACCTCAAACCCACCGGAATTCTTGGCGTCATCCTTGGATTCATTGGCATACTTGCTATCTCACGCCCCGATCCGTCGAATCTACTCGCAAGCAGTATTATCGGACAGGCATTTGTTCTCCTCGCCGCCGCGAGCATGGCTATCGGAAGTGTACTAACCGAGAGGTTCGATGCCGATCAGCCTGCGATTACGATGGAAGCGTGGTCAATGGCCATCAGTGCGGTACTCCTCCACCTTGCGGCGCTGGGATCGGGTGAGGCATTAGCGACCGTTCGGTGGACAAACTCGCTGATCGCCATGATACTGTACCTCTCTCTACTCTCAAGCGCTGTTGCGTATTTCATCTACTTTCACTTGCTTGACCATCTCGGGGCATTTGAAATGAACTTCATAGCTTACGCAGCAGCGGTTTTCGGCGCTCTTATTGGATGGCTTGTTCTCAACGAGCAGATTACTGTGTATACCCTCACCGGATACGGGCTAATACTCACTGGCTTCGTTCTCCTCAAGAAGGACGAGATCCGCCAAGAACTCACCGAGGCCGGTTCTACCCAGGCCTCCTCTGACTAAGACAGATCTCATCCCACTCTCTGCTTTCCACAGACGACAATCAACGTACGGTCTCTGCGACTGATGGATGTGCTAGTCGGCGGTCACCGATCCGCTCGTCGCCGGGCGAGAAGAGCGGCGAGAGCGGCCCGACCGCGAACAGGAAAGCTCACCACATACGCCGGCGCTCGTCGTCGCGTCCGCTATCGACGCGATGTACCGGACAGACGATACCCTCAGTGACGCCCACGCGGAGACGCTCCAGGCACGGGCGCCCGCCCGGCTTCGAGACTACGCCGAAGCGTACGACGTCCCCGTCCTCCTCACCCGGACAAGCGACGACGAGTTCACGGCGCCGGTCGAGACCGTCGTGGACCAGCACCTGGAATGTGTCCAGACGGAAATGGGGCCACGATTCGTCGGCGACGAGTTCAAAACGCTCGTCTACCCCGTCGGTGACGGGTCGTACTACCAGACGACGTTCGCCTACTGGCAGGAGATGCTCGCTGCCCGTGCCGACCAGGTTGGACTGCAGCCGGCGACGCTGCCGCGGCAGACCGACGATGTCGGTACTGGAGTTACAGCCGACGGGTCGACAGCGACACTCACGACGGACCCGCTACTCGACGCCTGGACCGGGGCTGCCAGCGCTGGCGGGTGGTAAACGATGGGACGGACAAATCCAACCTATCGGGACGCACTCCGAGCCATCCAGGAGCGCTGGGGAGACTTCCGGCAAGCACTCCGGCGTCGCGACCAGCCACGATTCGACCAGCCTGTTCACCTACGCCCGAGAGCACACCGACGCGAGCGGGCTGCTGAACCACCAGAACCCGCTACTCCCCGCACTGCTCAGTATCGACCTCGAACAGGAGACGCGGCTGGACGATCACGAACAGCGCCTCGACGAACTTGAGGCTTCACTAGAAGTCAGCGACGAGCAGGAGAGTAAGCCACCTGTGTCCGTCGAATAGAACTCCCGGCATCGGGCAGTGAGGGGGCATTGCCAGCACCAAGTACCTCACTGCTGGGGCTCCCTGCAAGACCCTTTGTCTCGTTACCTGGGCAACGTAGTGCTCAATATAGCGTCATTCACAACGTGTATCTCTGCACGGGACTTACCTGACGTATCGAAGAATGACCTGGTTTAATCGTCTGAAGCTGGCGATACGGGCCGTCATTTCTCAGTCTCCCCATCAGCGTATGTCACGGGCACTCGTCAAGACCCTCCTGTATCGGACACTGATGGTGGTAATCACCGTCGCTGTCGCGTTCTTCTTCACGGAGAATACCGGCGATGCCCTCAGTATCGGACTTGTCTCTAACGTCATCAAAACAGGGACATATTATGGGTATGAACGTCTCTGGGACAGAATCTCGTGGGGCGTAGCCACCACTGGTCAATAGGCACGTTCGATCCTATAACGATTTCACTCCACAGCGCGTCACACTACTTGGATTTCGGCAAGTCTTCTCCGTCACTACGGAGGATTGAATGCCGATTTCGCAGAGCCGGTACGACTCAGACAACTCGACAGCCGGTGGGCTCCAGCGGCGTAGGTGTTGGCCTCCATGACCGCGGCTGGCGCCCGATTCGTTTTACTATTCGTGCAAACCTAACTCAGTAGGCCAGGGAATTATCCCCCTTCCCTCAAATAGAGGATTGTCGGGCATCATTTGTGGTTCGTCCGGCACTCCACCCACCCCACAAATCCAGCCGCTGAGGCCATCACCTATCACGGCTGGACATTTCCGTATTCACTCTCAGTAGCTTCGGCTTCGGAATTGGCCGCTGGTTCTACTGAGGGGAACCCGGAACCCGTGGAGAGAGCCCGAAACCATGGGAAGAAGGTGAGATTACAGTGAATGCAACGCCATCCTTGAACTCCGGAAGTGACACGGGCCGAGTTATCCGGTCGCTGGCCGTCAACTAGGATATGAGGAGGGAGCGCACGTAGCCATGCCGTTCACGATCGTCTTTCTCGCTGATGGCCGCGTCCTCGAATGGGAAGCGACGGAAGGCGGCGCCGTCGTGACCGAGCGAGAAGACTACACGCCCAGATTCTACGTCGCACCTCGCGACCGCGATGCGGATAATGATCTAACGCCCCTCCGTTCGCTATATGACCGACATCCGGACGTCGCCGCAGCAGAGGTCACAGCTCGCCGTCCAAGTTTCCGTCGCGACGACGAGAGAGTCCTCGCCGTCGACGTCGACCATATCGACCGGGTGACGGCGCTCGCTCGAAAGGCCCGACAGCTAGCCGAGTACCCTGTCGGTGACCTCGCTTGCTTCAACGTCGACTTCTCCCGGGAGTTCCGCTACTGTCTCGAGACAGGCGTCGATCCGACACCGACTACGGAGCTGTCGACACTCCGACTTGGCGTTCCACTGTCAGAGACGGCGGGCGAGGCCTACGACGAACTCGCCGTCGACGGCGAGACTGTCTCTGGACCGCCCGCGGCCGTTCTAACCGCGGTACAGACCGCGATAGACGACCACGGCCTGGACGTGCTCGTCTGCTCGACGAGCGACATCGTCCCGACGCTGTACGAGATGGCCGAGACTGCCGGGTTCGACGAGTTCACGCTGAGCCGCTGGCCCGACGTCGGCTACCAGCAGCTCGCCAGTCGGTCGACGTACGCGAGTTACGGTCAGGTTGGCCACTCGCCTGCCCGGTACAACGTCCCTGGGCGAGCAATCGTCGACGAGTCGAACACGTACTTCTACGGCGAGACGAACCTCGACGGCATCCTCGACCTTGTTTCACGGTCCAAAAAGCCGGTCCAGGAGACCGCGTGGGCGAGCATCGGGAACGTCCTCACCGCCATCCAGATTTGCGAAGCCCACGACCGCGACGTCCTGGTTCCCTGGAACTCCTGGCGCCACGAGCGCTATAAGACGATGGGGACGCTCCACGACGCCGACCGGGGCGGGTTCATCTTCGCCCCCGACGTCGGCCTCCACGACGACGTCCACGAACTCGACTTTTCGAGCCTCTACCCGAACATCATCTGTACACAGAACGTCTCGCCCGATGTCATTCGGTGTGACTGCCATCGGCATTGCGAGGACGTACCTGGCCTCGGCTACGCGATTTGTGACGAGCGGGGGTACCTCGTTGACGTTCTCCAGCCGATCATCGACGACCGGGACGAGATCAAAGCCGCAATCCAGCGCGAGAAGCAGCGGGACGCTCCCGACCAGGAGCGACTCGAAGAACTCGAAGCAGTGCCACTTCTCGGCAGTTGACATCCTCACCGCCCTAAAGGGCGGGGCTTTCTCCTCGCACTCCCGTAACTAGGCCGATGCCCCGCGACATCGGCCTGCTCCCTTACCCGTCGAGACGCGCCACTTCATAGCCGTCAAGAGGGTAGCAGCAGCGAATACCAACCGCCGTCAGCAATCCAACGAAAATCGTGAACTGCCGAGGACAGACCCGTCGCTATAAATAACTATCTCACGAGTCGCTGAGTCACCACTGCCCAGAGATCCCAATTCCAGGTAAACGCTATACGCACTGTCGGGCACATCAGGACCGAAATCAGCGTCTTCGGTGGATGCAGTCTCTGTGACACCCTCGAAAACGTCGTCCGTGGCACGAGTAGTTAATTCAGTCTCACTCGCCGACGACGAACCAGCGGTTGAAGAGGTATCGGCGTCCCAGGCAGCGACGACGTCACCATCTACCGCTTTCGCTTCGATTCTGTCGATCACGTCCGTGTCGACCCAGAGTTCTGCTTCGAAACATCGCTTCGCCGTCCATCGATCACAGCTTCCTTCATTGGAAGCGTTGTTACTCGTGTGACCGACGTATATCCTGTAGAGTGCGTCATGCTCGATCTCCTCGCCGAAGGAGAGCGTACAGGTCGGGCCATTGCTGAGCGGGCCAATACACCCTGTAGTCGCTGCAGCGGCTCCCACTGCCAGAACGGATCGGCGTGATGGCGGGCTCTGGTCGTCCATATTTCGGCACCTTCGAGACGAGGCATATACCTTCTGTTTGGCTGACTGTTTGGGGAAGCCACGGACGAGAAGCGAGGCGGTTAGACAGTGGGACAATGGTTCGACCGATCATCCTCTCGTAGAGGACATCCCAGAATCTGAAGGTATGGCCTCCAGCGGGCAGAAATAGAATCGCTGAGACAAATATTCCTCCCAATGACGACAGATAATTGACAGGATCCAAATGTAATTTACTTATTATTTTTCATGCGGTTTGGTTCGTGTCAAACGAGATGGTGGATGATCAAAAGGGTAAGTGCTAGCGGGATCTGTCTCTCCACACTAGGAGTAGAAGCAACAGCGAGCCGATCGGCTGACGAAGAGGCAATATATCTCGTACTAGCTGGAGGGGATGGCCTTCGGGGTAGGTTGCAAGAACGTGGGTACGAAGTACTCCACGAGCTAAGCGGCGGGTCAATATATTTCATATCTGGACCCAGAGAAACAGCAGAAGAACTCCATTCTATCCCGATCGTTAACGACGCTGTTCCCAATTACAGTGAAGTCGCCGACGATATCCAAGAGAAGCAAGGAAAGAACACCGCCACCAGCGATCCTCGGAGAGACGGAGGAAGGCGAGCGCTACGAGACTGCGCCGCGGCCTAAGCACTGACAACGGCCGTCTTTCATTTCGCAGACGGGGTGTCGGAGTGTCTCGTCACCGACTTCGACGACCGTCGGGCAACCGCCCGTCGGGCCGGGGAACCAGCCCGGCCTCGATCTCCAGGCCGACACGTCGGAGGTGCTTACACCGGTCGGCAGTGTCGGGGCAGCTACAGGACTCCGCGGCGACGTCGACGTCGTAGTAGCTGTCGGAGGCGGAGTGAACTTGGTACACGCCACCTTTCCGGAGGAGAGAGACGTCCATGTCCTCAGTCTTCGCGCGTTCCGTCCGGGGCTGGTCTGCATCCGAGACAGCGAACGGATCGTCACGGGAGGGTTCGGCATCGTCCCCCGGAACTGCGAGCGCCCCGCCATCAGTGGCGACGTCGGGCTGGTCTCGGTCGTTGACGCTCGTCCAGCGGGCGTCAGTGATGGAGATACCGCCGTCGATGCGGTCGGTCGATAGCGGTCCGATTGAGAGAGCATCGGCCAGCCGAAGAACATCCCACGGAGAGGCCATCGCCGGCAGGTTGACCGTGAACTCGTGCTCGTCGACCCGTTCGATCGTGTAGCGACCACGCGGGAAATCGTCGGTGACGAACGCGGCGACGCGGTAGACGTTCAGGCCGGTCATGGCGCGACTCTGCGTATGGTCGAGCCGGTCGCGACACCGGTCGGACGACGGTCCCTGCACGTCGACGACCGCGACGGCGCCGGTCTGACAATCCCCGCAGCCGAAGAGGAGTGTCTGCCGGTTCGGGGCGGAGTGCTGGCTCCGGCGTTCGAGGGAACTGCCGCAGACGGCGCAATAGTCGACGGCGTCGGGAAGCTGGCTGAGCGATTCGGCGCTGCTGCTCACGGATGTGTCGTCTGTCGACATTGGAAGCTCCGGAGCGCGCACGGCGTGCGCCCTCCACCCCGCGAGGGCAAACAAATACCGTCGAGGCGGCTGGATTCTACAGGCCGAAGGGAGTGCTCGAAGCGCCGAGGCTCAGGCGACGAGTCGGGCCCGCCGGGACTAGCCGTCGGGACCGTCGTCCCACGGATATCGTCCGTACTCATCGTAAAATGCCGATAGCTGTCGTTCGTGCTCGGCAGCGGGCCCGCCGGGGAGCGTGGTCTGGACCGGCGTGCCGTCGGGCCCGGGGATCACATCGGAATCCTTCTCGGAAGAATCACCGTCCGGGTCGGGACCGTAGGCTGGCCGGCCACAGCGGCGACAGACCCAGATGGGTCGCTCGAGTTCGGGGATAGAACGCGGCGCACCACCCCATCCGACGAAGGCGTGGGGCGTCGCAACCGCTCGGCAGTCACAGGTAAGCTGGGACTTCGGCCCGTCCGGCACATCGACGGAGTGTCGCCGGACGACGCCGGGAACGAGCCAGTACGTCTCGTCGTCAGCACCGTCCTCGACGACGCCATCCACGTCGTCTCGGCTGACGAGGGGCGTGCCTGCCTCGTCGTACAGGCGAGGCGTCGACGCTGAGGTCTGGGCCGTCTTTTCTAGAGCCGTATCGAGTAACGCACAGCCCCGGTCCATATCGCGACGGACGGCGGCTGGGAGGTCCCCGCCCCAGTCCGCAACAAGGGGCCCGGCCGGCGAAGACGTGAAATCGTACACGGGCCTGACGTCGCTGTCGACCACGCCGGGCTCGTCGACGAACGCTTCCTGCAGGGAGAATGCCGCTGTCCCCAGTGCGATCGCCATATACCGAGTGCTGGCTGGAACGAACGCCAGGACGACCCGCCCGAACGACCAGGAGCCATCGGTCCTCGGAGCGGGTGAACTGTCGACGTCACGGGCGCGATACTGGGCTGGTTGCAGTGCTTCGGGAGCGTCGTCCGGACACCCGCGTTGCTGGCGTGAGAGATGTCGTCGTCCATCTGTGGAACGCGGTCCCTGTGGGAGTGGCCGCCGTCGGTTCGATTCTCGGCCAGTCATGGCAGCCACGCTTCCCTCGTCATCCCGTAAAAACCTGGGTATGATTTCCACAAATGCTTGGATCACTAGACATCGCTCCCTTCTAGTTCCATCGCCAGTCGACGCCCCACGACGAAATCATCGACCAGCTGCAGCAGTACGAGGGCGCACGGACGGCCATCATCCTCGATGATGTCGACCAAATCGAAGACTCGGGGATCATCACCTAGGCAGCATTCAGGTCATTTGAGCAAGAAGTTGGAAAGGGTCATGATGAGGGGTCTGAGCCGGTAATATTCCGAATATCTGTATCGATCTCCTGGCGTCCCAGATGGGTGATTTTGTAGAACGTCTGTCGTCTATCGGTACCTTCGGGCGCACCTGTCCGGGCGACCAGACCAACATCGACGAGTTCGCCAAGATGATGGCTCAGGTCGAAGCTGTCATCGTCGATGGCAGCAGCAAGTTCCTTGCGTGCCACTTCCTCTCGATCCCAGAGCAGGAACAGGATCGCGTATCGCCGCTCATCACCGAGTGCTGCCTTGCGGGCAGTGTGGTCCGCGAGCGTGCCCATGCTGTCGTCGAACAGTCGCTGATCAACATACTGTTCTAGATCCTCCTCGTCCGGATCTGGGGTTTTGTGGGCAGTTTCAGCGGCCATCGTTACGTGGACGTACGATAGGGTTCTATATGAGACTGGCGGTTACAGAGAAAATATTCTCTGTATCTGGCCCTTACTTTCTGCACGTGGTTTGCATATTCGATGGACACCTCTTTGACATCCCAAAACAGTAGATACCAGTATGTTTGACGGTGAAACGAACTTCCAGTACAACGAACGTCCCATCTCCGATATTCTTGCAGAACAAGCCCCCGCACCGCCGAAATTCAGCACTCACAACGACTTTACCGTTTACGTCATGGGCCCATACACCGCGTTTAATGCTGAAGTTGCCTATTCTGATGCCGACAAACTCCGAACGCCGTTTCAGGACGACCCGCTCTTCGATCCAGACAGTCACGTTACCAACGATGGCAAGGGCGACATGGAACAGGCCCTTCGGGACGTCTGTGCGGACCTTCGCGAGAACCTCAATTGTCGCGCATTCATTGCTACCGATATCGACATCCCGACACACGAACAGGCTGAGAAACAGGCCGAAACCAGTAGTGATGATGACCCTGATGGAAAAGGGATGGACCCGCTCGCACATTGACCTCCTCCCGCGCCTGAAGACGCGGGAATCCCACCACGGGATGTCAGGCCGAGCGAATCGGCCGTGTGGTTTCAAGACGCATACGTTCCACGCGTCTCCTGCTGGGTTTCAGCATCGGCGTGGCTGTCTTGTGGCGCGGTCAAGCGCGCCCCATCCTCAGCCGAGTCATCGTCGTTCTCGTGTTCTCTGGAACGACTCTCTCCGCTGAGGTAGCGGTCTGCAATGTTCACCGCTCCATTCACGTCTGCTTGATACTCGCCGACCCAGCAGTCGTCGTTCGGACATTTGAACGTCGCTTGCTTTGGGCGATACGCGACCTCACCGCACGCATGGCACTCTTTCGAGGTGTTGCGTGGATTTACCGTCTCGACAGGGATGCCCTTCTCGACGGCTTTGTAGCGTATCTGCGCGTGGAGTTTGGCGAACCCCCACCCGTGGAGACGACGGTTCATGTATTCGCCATAGTCCATCGACTCCCGTATGTGCGTCAGGTCTTCCAGAACCAGAACGGGATTCTCGACGGACTCGGCGTACTCCACGACTTCGCGGGTGACGCGGTGGAACACGTCGTCTATCTGGCTCCACAGGCAGTCACCATAGGACTCTGCGATACGTTCGCTTCCGCGCTTCTGAAGCCGTCTCTTGGCGGTGAAGTACGTCTTTCGGAGCCGACGAACAGTTTTCCCCGCGTCGGCCCACAGTTCCGGAGCGGTCGGGCAACCGCCGTCGTCGCGGTGACACACCGTGACGAGTGACGCTTCCCCAATATCGACACCGATGGGCGTCCGTTCTTTCGCTAACAACTCGGAACCGTCCTCCACGTCGCGGGTGGCGGTAACGTGAAGATACCACCTCTCGTTCCGCTGGAAGAGCCGACTCTCACCCATCTCAGCGTCACCAGCGTTCACTGCTTCGAGCCAGTCCCGCTGTTCGGGGTTCGGTTGTGCTGGCAGCCAGAGATGGTAGTCTTCGTGGTGCGGGATTTTAACGTACCACTCGATAGCATTCTCGGGCTTGTGGTTGAGGCGTAGCCCCTCGTTCGTGAACCGAACAGGGTGGTCGTCGTGAAGTTCGCCCGCGTTGTACGTCGTCGTCAACTGCGGGACGTACTGTTTGAGTGCGTTCTTCGCGTACCCGGTCAGGTCGTAGTCGACCACCACATCGTTCGCTTCAGTTTGTGTGGCACAGCCAGCATCGAAGGCAGCCTGAAGCGCCTGCTGGTACGCCTCCTGCGTCTCTCGGAGTTTCTGTTGCTTGTGGGCGTTCGGCTGAACCAGTTTCAGTTCCAGCGTCTTCGTCAGTTCGGTCACGATTCGTCCTCCTCGTGGCGCTGGATGTAGTTCTGGACTGTCTCACTGGAAACCTGCCCAGCTGTTCCTGCATAGTAGCCTCTTGCCCAGCCAATTTTCTCGTCGTCGTGGTCGGTGTAGCGGTGGTTGTACTTCCGCGAACTGATGCCTTTGAACCAGTTGGCGAGAAGAGAGGGGGCGTGCTTCGGTGGGCTACTGACGAACAGGTGGATGTGGTCGGGCTGAACGGTCAAGTCGAGTATTTCGAGGCCCTTGTCGTCGGCAATTTCGTGAAGGATGGTTCGCACACGGTCGGCGACTTCGTCGACGAGTACCGTGTCACGGTACTTCGATAGCCACACTATGTGGTAGTTGAGGTTGTAAGTCGCGTGCCGTGTGGTCTTCATCCGTGCTTCACACTATCAACGCTTGTGTCTTAATATCTTCGTTGAGCATTGGAAATCTAGCGATTTCGGAACTCGTGGACGCACACTATGCCTATCGCTTGACCTCCGCCTAAAGACGGAGGTATGTGCTATCGGTCTATATCAATCGCGTTCGCTGCCCACAGCGACGCCGTTTTATTTCTATTCACACAGGGTGGCCTCACAACCGGTGTCGGCGCGGAAACTGGCGGAATCCTCGGTGAGTTTCACCTCCGTCGAGGGAATCCTGCGCTTACGCACAAGCCAGGTCAGCGCATCGGTCTCTACCTGGATGAGAATTTCAGCAGCGCCACTATCGACGAACTCCCGAGAGGCTACGACATTCAATACAACTCGTTCGCTACAAAGAGTGGCCTCCACGAAAAAGTCCGCAACTGGCTCGATAGTCTTGACCGGGAAACCCGCGACACAGACCTTCCGGTATTCGTTCCCGGAGAGACCTACTCGTCTGGTACTGATGCGTAATCTCCTCACTCGGTGACTATTCGGAGAGATTGTTCAGTGGGTGCTGGGCCCTTCACTACATCAGAATCCTCCAGTTATCGGGCCAGGACCTGGAAACCGCAGGACAAGCGAGACTCAGTTTTGTCACCCCATATTTAATTCCATTCTTCGATATGTCGAATACACCATCACATGTACGCGATGGCAGGAACACTGCTGACGTTCATCGGTATCTCATTGCTGCTCCCTCACTGGTCGGTACAATTGTACAACGTGCTACATCGGATTCCGCCGTTTTCGACGATTGAAAAGGGGGGCCGCCAGCTCTACGAGACGGACGGGAAACTCACAAGTGAAGACCCTGGATTCGAGAAGATTCGGGCTGCGCTCCAGCGAGAGTGGCGAACATACAAGCCGCCCAGCGATCCCGGTTTTTTGTGGAAGATCGGTGCAGAGATTACCTTTCTGCAGAGGACTGATCTTGGACCATACGAGGGATATACACTCCTCAGTATCGAGAAACAGGGAGAGCACTATCTGGGCAATTCGGGGATTGTGCTTCGAATGATTCCACCAGAGGCGGTCGATTCGCTCGGTGCAAGCACCGAATCGAGTGATGAACAAGTGCCCGTGAGTGAAATCGAGATGCGGAATGGCCCGTTTCTCGAGGCGATCGAGCGCTACAAAGGGAGCCTCGTATTGAAGCTGTCAGTTGTGTGTTTTACTTCGGGACTCGTGCTTCTCGGTGCAGCAGATATCCTCTAAGTGGGGCAATCGAACCTAGCTCAGCCGAACTGACTCAAGCGTATCTCGGTACGTCTCCTCGTTTCCACTCTTCCCCCACCGATCTCCGTCGTACGCGGGTTCACAGACTCAGTCATATATGGGCCGCTATCGACTCGCCACCCCAAGCGTTCGAACGCCTGAGAACGCCTCGCGCGAGATAAAATCTCGAAATTGAATTGGCGTAGCGGTCATGTAGCTGCCGAATTCGAGGTATTTACAGATCGATAACGGGGGGTGTTGTCGGGTTCTGATTGGGCCGAAACCGGAATCCAAGTCCAAGCGAGAAACGCCGATCAATTTCACCCAAGTAGTTGGCTTATGCGTTGTCGATTGGGTAAGATGAATATATGGCGAGCGACGACCGCCCCGGGTGTATCACCTAAGTGGATAGCTCGCAACGGTTTCAGTATCCGATGGCACGAGTTTGCCAGGAGTGCGATTTGCGCCTCCATCCCGAGTGCGATGACGATCGATGCCAGACCTGCAGTAACACATCAGCTGACGATGGGTGTACTCGATCAGTATCGGTTCGGGGAATTCACAGGGCTCAAAAGCAATTTCGGATGGAGGCCAAAGCGTGTGGATGCCCAGATTGCGTCGGCCTGCTTCGAAATATTCAGTTTTGAACTGCTAGCCGGTACACCCGGACCTAAAAATGAGGAAATTAGCGGTGAAGTGAAATACAGGAATTCCCGCGACATCAAGATGAATTGAACGGACACAGGCGCCGCCGGTCAACACTGCCTTTTGCCGGTTTCACTCCAGTTGGACGTACTAGGGTGAACAGTGCCTAACAGCGGAACCAGTGGGGTGGGTGCGATGGCTAGGTCACCTCCAGCCATGCCATCTGTGCGTGCATTGATCGGTACCAGAGAAACCGAACGCTCCAATTATACTTCTTCAAGTTCCACCGCCTTCGTGTAATATCCGCAGCCTAGACAGCAGATATTAATATAGGATTTCGCCACACGAGTAAGTAGCAGCGATGGCCAATCGGAGTGAGAAGGTCGAGTTCTACGTGACGCCGGACAAGAAGCAGGAGATAGTACAGGCGGCGGACGAGGCTGAGACGACCGTCTCGACGTGGTGTGCAAGTCGGATCGACGAAATCCTCCACAACGACGCACTCGAGGCGAAGTCACAGGAGCACCAGGCGGAACAACGACTCCAAGAACTGATCGCCCGCGCAACGGACGAGATTGAGGCGGCGGCCGAAGACCTCCGCGAGACGCAGATCAAGTCGGGCGTGTACTCCATCGCCACCTGGGAACTAGTCAAACAGGACATCGGCGAGGTACAGCGCCAGGACGCCCTCTCCGACGCGGCGAGCCGGGTCCGGGATACCGATGCGCTCGATATCGACATCGAGGTCACAGAGTCCACGGCAGCGAGCCAGTCGACGGCGGGTACCGAGTCGACGACGGAGTCAGCGACGACAGCAGCGGCTGATTCGGACGGGGAATCAACAGCCGATGACGGAAAATGGTGGAATCAATGATCGTCAAGACCGACTTCCAGCGTGGGGACGCTGGCGCTCTCGTCGACTACATCAAGTACGACCGGAAGGCAGAGGAGCAGCGCGTGCCGGTGCGGGATCCGTCCGGTCGCGACCTCAGCGACGCCGACCTCGAACAGTTTGTCGAGCGGTCGGAAGCGAAAGGGATGGAACGCCACTTCATCATCTCCCCTGACCCGGACGCGACCATGTCGTCGACAGACCTCGACCGGGGGACACGCCGGCTACTGAGCGACTGGCGCTCTGGGCGACCATCAGCGAGTTACGTCTACGCGATTCACGACGCTGGTGAGAAACCACACGTCCACGCCGCGGTCATCGGGCAGGAGCGCGACCTCTGGATGGGGCGGGACGACGTCGTCGAGTTGCGGGAGCAGGCGCGCGACGCCTTCCGCGAAGCCGATCGATTGCCCACGAGGGAGCGCCAACAGCAGGGCGAACGGGAAGCCATACCGGAATCAGCACGGGGCCCGAGTCGCGACGATGTCGAGTGAGCGCGACCAGGAGTCGGAATCCGTCTACTACGACGAGGAAGTCCTCGTCCTCGAAGTACTCTGGCGCTGGCTGCGGTTGGCCATAATCGCATGCATCCCGCCGCTACTGGTCGACCGTGATGCCCCACCGCTCCAGCGATTCGTCCGATGGCGATTCGTCTACGGTTCGTTTCTCGTCCTCACGGTGACCCTGTTCGGGCCGACGCTTCTCGCCGGGCATCTGGAGTACCTGCTGTTCGCCCCGGTCTTCCACGTGGCAGTCGGTGGCCTGCTCCTCAGTACGGTCGTCACTGGCTCGGCCCCGGGTGTCTCGTATCCCATCCTCTCCGACGGGTCGGTGCTCCTGTTGCACGTCCTCGCGCTCGGGCTCGTCGCCGGTGCCGAGTGGACGCGACGGCGACACCCGGCGTGGCTCGGCCTGTCGAGCCCAGAACTCCACCGGAACGACGACGAGTTCGTCGTCCCGATGGCGGAAGTCGACAATGCAAGCGAACAGGCGCCGGCCGTCCCACGGATGGACCAGTCGGTGTCGACGGCGTTCATCGGGGAGACGGGGTCGGGAAAGACGTCGGCGATGCAACTCTTCGCCGAGCAGTATCCGAACGACGACGATGTGGCCGTGTTCGTCCACGATTACGGCGACGACTTCCAGCAGTTCTACGGTGACCGTCTCGCGCACGGGGACAGTGGCGATAACGCCGAGCAGAGCGACGAATCCGACGAAGCGACCGAGCAGGCAACCGAGCACGTCACCGCCCCCGACGAGACGGGCGAGGTGATGCGCGTGGCAGCGCGGAATAGCGACGTCGTCTGGAACCTCTTTCGGGACGTCGAGCGGGAACAGGACCTCCGTGAGGTCGCCGGCGCCGTGTTCGGCGAGCCCGACGGAAACGACCCGTTTCACAATCCGGCACTGCAGGTGTTCGAGGCTGTCCTGGTCTTCCTCTATCGCGAGGCCGCCGCGAGAGACAGGCTCGACAGGCTCGGCCACGACGACGTCGTCCGGTTCGTCAACCAAGAGATGGGAGAGTTACACGGTGCGCTCACCTCCTACGACGATCTGGTCGGTGCGGCCTCGCACATCGACCCGGATAGCGGGCGCGGTGCGCCGACAGTGTACTCGACGCTCCACGAGCACGTCCGGGACGTCTTCGTCGGCGATTTCGCGGCCCACGGTGAGTTCTCGATCCGCGAGTATCTCGACGACCCAGCGGGCGTACTCGTCGTCGACTCCTCGACAGGTGACCTGGAAACCTGCGGCCCGATGTTCCGGTTGCTCCTGGACTGGGCGATCAAGCGAGCGATGGCGTCGTCGACGCCAGCGAACTTCATCCTCGACGAGGTAGACCGGCTGCCCCAGCTCCAGCAGTTGCCGGAACTCGCGGCGCGTGGACGGGCCGAGGGGGCGAGAGCGCTCGTCGGCGTCCAGACCGTCGGCCAGCTCAAGCATCGGTACGGGGGCGCCTCGTCGGGTGTCCTGGGGAACTGCCCGCAGGGCGTCTACTTCGCACCGGGTGACAGCGAGACTACTGAGTACATCCTCGACGAAATCGGCGACCATCGCCACGACGTCGCATCGAAGTCAGTCTCCCGGTCGAAGCGAAACCAGCACTCGGAGTTCAACAGCCCTCGCTACTCACGATCACGGACGGTCCGAGAAACGGACCGGGCACCGATCCCCTCTGGCGACCTGAAGCAATTCACGGCCGGTGAGTGCATCGTGAAGTCACCTGGCCACTGGTGGATCGGTCGTATCGAGCAACTCGAGGCCGTTCGCCAGCGCCTATGACGTGGCTAGTAATGATGAATCGACAGGACACCATCGGCTATGAACCGACGTGGCTATCTCACCGGTGTCCTCGGCGGACTGGTCGGTAGCACTGGCTGTCTCGGCGGCGGTACGTCTGGCGAGGACAACACCGAGAGCAAGAAAGCGGGACTGGCTGTGACGAACATCTCGATTATCGAGTACAAGCCGAAAGATTACGAGGACCGACCAAAGATTGCGGGTTCGATCGAGGTAACAGTTGAGAACACCGGGTCTGCGCCGCTCACGATCACAGCGCTCCGAATCTCGGGAGACGTACCTCGGCCTCACGACGAGACCCAAACAGGCCGATTCACCATCCCCTCACAAGATCTCGTTGACGAGGTAGAACTTGGATCAAAAGAAACGCAAAAGCTCCGGGTGCGCCACGAACCGCTATACTACGTCGATCTCTCGTCAGAGCAGGGACGAACACAGGAAGAATTAGACGCTTCTACCTGTACTGGTGAAAATCGCGCTGCGACGCTCCATTTCGATACAGAAGAGCAGGGAACCGTCGATAGAGACATCGAGCTCGTATTCGATGGAGAATCAGTCGAGTTCGATGAGATGGCCCCCGACTATGGATGTACAGACGTCACCGCAATCAAACCGTGATGCCGCCGATTGAGAGGGGGCTTGGCCGATATAATACGTGATTAACATATTGTAATTACCGTTTATGAAAGTGAATATAATACAACAGCGGCACTATGGTAGGAGGAGATCTCCGATTGCAGGTAGCGTTCGATGAGTGGCTGTCATTTGAATCGTATATCCTTCGCTTATCTCTCGTACAGGCTCGGATAGTTGCGATATTGGTCATCGGATTGAACGTTGTGGCCGCCCCCGCCATGGCGCAGGGCTCCCCCATCGACGAAGTGGGCGACGCAATGTGCGGAACCGGCATCGGTGACCTCGTTGCGTTACTTCTTGCGGCGATTTCCATGTACCTCATTGTCAAGGCCGGGATCCGGGCAACGATGGCCTTCGACAAGCTGGGAGAAGCGCGGTCGGAAACACAGTTCGAGGGTAAAAAGCAACTCGCCGGTGCCGGCAAAACACTAGGTGGCGCGTTTGTCCCGGTCGCATTCGGCGGGATTCTCGAGGTAGTCGGGATGAATACGGTCTCGTGTCTTTCGTTCGATATCGGTCTGATGATGAGCTCTCTGCTATTCTAAATGACTGGACGAACGCTGTACAGATGCGGAATTGGCGTTCTGGTCTGCCTGGCCCTCCTCTCAGCAGTCACGGTGGGGAGTGCTACAGTGCCATCGGCGACTGGTGCAGCCGAGCTAGGTCATGGGGAGCGGCTTCCGAACCACTGTAGCACGGTCCCGGATCGCTATCCGTGCGAGCCAGGCCATGCAGATGAAAATACAGCGGAAGAGACGCCAAGCGAAGCGGTAAGTGAGCAGGAAACACCGCCGGAGACCAGTGTGAACGGAACCAGTGATAGCAGTCCGAGTGGCGATACCGCCGATGGAAACGATTCGGCCAGCGTGGATCTACCGAGTCCACTGAGTATCAAAATCAGCCCACTGAATGCCCGCAAAATGGTCACCAGTGTCGCTCGGGATGGGCAACAAGCGATTCATGATGGCGTGCTTGACGCTATTGACAACGCCAACGCGTACCTCTTCTCCCTCCCGGCGCCGGGCCAGCCAGACGATCCGGCGTCGTGGGCCGATCCGGAACGGGGCTGGTGGAGTGGAGTGATGGAGTCGTACTGGATCCTCTCGTTCATCGCGATCCTCACGCTGATCCCGTGGACGATGCTCGCGATGGGGCAGGACGCTCGCCGGCGGCGGTCGACGTTCCGTCGACTGGCGATCGGGGCCGCGTTGATCCTTACCGGGCCCGTCGTGATGCCCCTGGGCTATCACATCGGGTCCGTCTTCGCACAGGCGATCGCCCCGAGCGGGACGGAGTTCCTCCAGACGCCAGGCAACGTCGCACGGCTGGGGATCGGGATAGGGATGGCGTTGCTCATCGCGTACGTCAATCTGGCTGCAGTGTTGTTCGCGCTGCTGGCGTACTACACGCTGTTCGTGGTCGCGTTCTTCGTGGCTGCTCTGTGGCCGCTATACTGGGCACTGTACGCGGCGCCGTTCCGGACGTTACAGACGGCGGGGTCGGTCGGCATCGGCGCGTACATGACGCTCCCGCTGATCCTCGTGGCCCAGACCGCTATCCTGCGGGTCCTGTTCGCCCTGCCACTGGAGGGGTTAGACATCGTCACGACGGTCATCGTGACCGTCGGTGGGCTGTTCGTCGCGTTCTTCGTCCTCCCGAGGGTTCTGTTCGATCGGCTGGCGCCGCGGGCGGTCGCGGCGCTCACGCGGTCGATCGACCAGCGGACGGTCGACCGGGTCAAACAGAAACGCAAGCGGATCGCGAAGGGGCTCCGTCAACAGTACCGGCAGGCCCGCCCCGGCGTCCCGTCAGGAGTACGGGACATCCCGACGCGCGTCGGCGGTTCGGCGACGAACGGCACCGTCGGCGTACCGACCAGTCGGCAACTCCCGGAGAAACGCACACCCCGACTTCCGGAGAAACAGACACCCCGACTCCCGGGAGGCGAGACGCCGGAACTGCCCGGTGAACGGACGCCGCGACTCCCCGCGAAGAAGCCGGCCGACCGGTCGAACGACGAGGCGCGTCGCCTCGCACGGCAACGCCGGCGAAAACAGCGTCGCATCGAACACGCAACCGATCCAGACCGTTTCTCGAACTAACAATGCCGCAGACAGACAGTCGCGATCCGACACAGCTCATTCCGCCGTCCGTGAACACGCACATCGAGTGGTATCGTGGGGTGACGACGCAGGACCTCCTCCTGTTCGTTCCGGCCGGATTGCTGGCCGTCGTCGCACTTGGGGCGCTCTACCTGGGGGCGACGACGCTGGCCTGGGTGGCTGGGCTACTGGCCCTTGCGAGCGCGTTCCTCGCCATGGTGGGAAAGCTTACGACGAAGTGGTATACCAGTCCCCGGGAGCGAGTGCGCGACGGGCTTTCCTATGTGCGACGACAGCGGCGGTACCCGTGGGGGCCGGACGAGACGGTCGACGTCCACGGCGTGCGGCGGCTCGACGACGGCATCGCCGAGATGCAGGACGGGCGGCTGGTTGGACTCGTCCGCGTCGATCCGACGAACACGGCGATGATGGAACAGTCGACGAAGGAGCAGCTGGCGTCGCAACTGGGCTCGGTCGTCGACGAGGAGATCAAGGCCTTCGACTTCAAACTGTTCGCGACGACGACCGAGACGGACCCCGAGCGCCTCACCAGCGAGTTCGCCAGCCGACGGGACGGCGACCTCGACGACCTGGACGACGACCGCGACGTCGCGCTCAGGAAACGCACCCATCTGGCGGACTTGGTCGCTTGGCGGGCCGACAATCACTCGGTGTGGGAGGCGACGGACTGGACGTTCTACGTCGCCGTTCCGGTGTCACCGTCGGTGCTCCGCCACGACGTAAGCATGTGGAAACTGCTGCTACCGTTCGCGAATCCCGAGAACGAGCGGTCCGACGGCGAACTGGAGGGGGAACTCCGACAACGTATCGACCAGGTCGTCAACGGGCTCGCGGGTATCGACGGGCTCGACGCCGAACGGGTCGCCGCCGAGGAGCAGGCCGACCTGCTGGCACGGTTCTGGACCGACAGAGAGATCACCGACGATCTTCGCGACAGCCTCGACCGTGAGGAGAGCCGCGACAACGCGGCGGTGACGCCGGCCGAACAGGCGTTTCGACCGTCACATCTCGACGAACACCAGGGATTCGTCGAGCTCAACGGTGAGTACGTGCGCACGTTCTGGATCGCCTCGTGGCCCGTCGAGCCACAGGGACTCTTCCTCCAGAACCTCGTCTCGCTGCGAGGCGTCGACGTCGACCTCTGCATCCACGTCCGAAGCGAGGACAAGAAGCGGAAGATCACCCAGTTGGAACACCAGATCGCGGACATCCAGTCCGAAGGGATGGAGCGAGAGCGGAACGCCGACGTCAGCGCGGTCGACGTCGACCGCGACGTCGACGCCCACATCACGTATCGCGAACTGCTCCAGGAGACGCCGACCCAGCCATGGCAGATTTCGGGATACGTCACGGTGCGGGCGGATTCCCGGGATGCTGCCGAGCGTGCCGAGGGGGCCGTTGAAGGATTTGCGTCGGTCGACGCGGCCCAGCGCGTTGCCCTCGACGATGCGGCCGATAAGGTCCGTGATCGAGCCGAAGCGAATCCCGCTGACCTGACCGTCATCCCACCGTCGAAGAACCAGCTCGCTGCGCTTCGGGCCAGCTCACCAGTCGGCCGGGATCACTACCAGGAGCAGACAGTCGAAGACAAGACCCGATCGGTGCCCGGTGGGGCCATCGGCGCGATGTTCCCCTTCGGCCACGTCACTATCGAGGAGGAGGGCGGGATGGAGTGGGGCCGCAACGAGCAGAACGGAACGGCGATCAAGGCCGACCCCTTCGACCGCGGCGTCGCCCCGCACATGATGACGATCGGGCAGTCCCGCTCGGGGAAGACCTACGGCTGCTCGAAGGCGGCGGCCCGGTGGTTCATGGAGAGCGACGAGCACACGCTCATCGTCTGCGATACGCAGGCCGGGTTCGAGGGACTGACCGAGCAGCTCGGCGGCCGTCACTACGTCGTCGACGGCTCGAAGACGATCAACCCGCTCGACATCCAGCCGGTGCCAGAGTACGTCCGCGAGAGCGTCGGGCAGGTCAACCCCTACCAGATGAAGGTCAACGAGGCGACGCAGTTCTTCGCGGGCGTCCTGAAATCCCAGGGCGTCGACCCCGGCTCGTACACGTCGACTATCGAAGAGGGGCTCGAAGAGACCTACGCACGCTTCGACATTTATCCCGAGGACCTCGACAGCCACGCGAACGAGAGCCCGACGGTCGCGGACTTCCTGGAGACGCTCGAAGACATCCTCGAACACCCGGGCGAGTACACCCACACGAATCACGAGCGGGAAATCGAGCGCAAGGTTGCCCGGGTGTCGGACCTGCTCGACAAACTCTCGGGGTTCAAACCCAGCGGGAAGTACAGCTATCTCGTCGGGCAGACCGAAGAGAGCCTGACCGACTCGGATCTGGACATGGCGTATTTGGACCTTCGCCAGTTCCGCGGGTCGTCGGACGCCGAGAAATCAGTCATGTTGCAACTGATGCTCGGTCAGGTCTACGAGAAGGTCAAACGCTCCCGGCAGAAGGTCGTCTTCCTCATCGACGAGGCACACGTCCTCCTCCACAGTGAGCGGATGGTCACCTGGCTCCAGAAGGCGGCACGGGAGTGGGCACGCTACGACGCGGCGCTGTGGTTCGTCAGCCAGAGTCCGCGGGAGTTCCTGTCGTCGATGCAGGGCCACGGTGCGGCCGAAGAGAGTCACCGCCGCACCATCGTCGACCAGTGCTCGACGATCCAGTGCTATCGAACGCCAAGCGTCGAACCGGAGATTCTGCGGGAACTCGGGCTGAACAGCACCCAGATCCAGTTCGTCAAGCGAAAGGCGACGCCGGGGAAGGCCGCTGCGGGACACTCGGAGTGCCTGATCAAACTCGACGACTACCAGTCGTGGATACCGACGTACGTCGAGGCGTCACCGTTCGAGGACACCGTCCTCCAGTACAGCCGCCGTGAACACGGGGATTACAGCGAATACGTCGAGCACGTTTTGGGAGGAGATTCTGAGGGGAGTCCGACAGTCACAGGGACTAATGATCGGATACCCGACCAGCGACAGCATACATCAAACGGGAAAAGTGATACTGAACGCAGGGGGCCTGAGTCAGATAGTAGGAACCCCACACAGCCATAGCAATGGAGAGATCGATTAGCCGCATGAAACAGTCCATTGAAAACGTTGTCGAGTACCGCACCGAGAGGTGATTGTTCTACCTGCAGTTCGAGGACATGGAATGGTAACCCATCTGTACTAGTTCTTCGAGCACGTCCTCGGGATACCAGAGCGCAGCGCGGTACACCGCCTTGTGCACCTCGAACTTCAGGAGGTCCCGGCCGAGCGAAGGCTCGAGGTCAGTGATCGGGTCCCGTTCGCCGTCGGCGACGTCGTCGTGGACGAAGAAGGTCAGTCGCTCGTCGCTGTCGGTGATCGCGTACACATCACGCGGGAGAGACGAACGTGACAGAGGCCACGTCCGTCAGGCGCGGCATTACCCGAAGCGAAAAGCGATCGACGGTGACCTTCAGCCCGAAGTCGGGTCGTCCTCGTGGAACCGAGTCAGGCCGACCGTGCGAAGACGATGAACAGCGCCAGGCCGACACCGGCCAGGAGGGCGAGCATCGAATGGTCCGTCTCGTAGGACTGTGCTTCGGGGAGCAGATGGGCCGCAGAGACGTAGATCAGCACGCCCGAGACGAATCCGAGCATGAGGCCCAGGTCGCTTCGACCGAGCCTGCTCACCAGTGGGTAGGCGACGAAGGCGCCGATCGGTGTCGTCAACGCCGCGATGACGAACGCATACATCGCTGCCGTTCGTTCCGTCACGTTCCCTTTCAGCAAGACGAGATACGTGATGACCCCTTCGGCGAATTCGTGGACGACCAGCCCGGTACCGGCCAGAACCCCTGTCAGGAGTGAAATGTTGAACGTGACGGTGTAGACGACGCCGTCGACCAGGGAGTGGATCCCGATGCCCTCTGCCGCCGTCACCCCGAACGCGAGCGGCTCCTCCCCGGTGCGATGTCTGATCACCTGGTTGGAGAGATACATGAAGAGGAAGCCGGTCAGGGCGGTGAACCCTGCAGCAGCGTTGTTCGCGACCGCGTGCGGGAGGGCGTGGATCAGCGGCGTCGTGATGAGGATCCCCGCGGCAAAGCACATGAGATACGGGAGCGACCGTTCCGCCCACTCCCGGTGTCGAGATATCGTGACGATGCCCGCGCCGTTTACCAGTACGGCGACGATGGCGAACGCTGCAATCCAGTAGAACGTCCCTGGCAACGCTACCATCGCCGATTCTCGTTTCCGTTCGGCCTCGACCGCTCACGTTCGGTCACGAGAAGAGACGTCCGGTCTGCCAGTCCGGGTCTCGCTGACTTTCCCATGTGGCACCTACTGCCGTTAAATATTAAAAACGACGTCCGTCCGACTGGCACCGACTCGACTCTGGCTCACCGTTCAGTTAACCATCTCTCGATATATCGACATGGAGTATAGTCAGCGAACAAACTTGATCTGGGGTGAACAGGGGTCGTCTGTGACTAGCGACCTACTCCTCGTCGGCCGAGTAGCCCATCGCCAGCAGTTCTTCGAGCACGGCCTCGGGGTTCCGGAGCGCGGCGCGGTACACCGCTTCGCGGACGTCGAACTTCGGGAGGTCCCGGCCGAGCGCGGTCTCCAGGTCGGTGATCAGGTCCCGTTCACCGTCGGCGACGTCGTCGTGGACGAAGAAGGTCAGGCGCTCGTCGCGCTCGAACTGGACCGACTTGTCCTGGATGGCCCTGCGGACGATGTAGGGCTGTCCCCCGGACGACGACCCGACGTCGACCGACGACGCGTCGAGGGCAGGTCCGGCGTCGCCTGCGGACGAGTCCGAGGGCTCGGTCGACGAGCCAGCCGTCGCCGACGGGGAAGACGTCGACGCCGCCGACGATTCGGAGTCCGCGTCGCGGTCGGATTCTACACTCGATCCGGTATCAGTCCTGTCGGGCGTCTCCGATTGCTGCTCTGACGTCCGGTCGGTGCCGGCCCCGGTGCTGGAGTCGTCGGTTTCGGAATCGCCGGTCGCAGTAGCCGGAGCGTCGTCCGCCTCGTCGTCTTCGTCCCCGTCGTCGCCCCAGAGGTCGTCGCCGGACCCCGATTTCAGGCCCGTCATGCTTCCACCTCTGCGTCGTCGGCTTCGGCGTCCTCGGGCTCGACCTCACCGGGCTCGGGCGGGTTCGGCGCTTCGACGCCGCCCTCGGATTCGAGGTGCCGGGCCAGCTCGTCGAACTGCGCGAGCGTCTCGACTTCGTAGTCGCGCTTGCGACTGCGGTGGTCGCGGACGTACCGGAACGCGCTGCAGTGAGCGCGCCAGCAGCCCTCCAGCAGCGAGGTCCGGTCGCGGAGGATGACCGGCACGTCGAATCCCGCGTCCTCCACCTCGGCGACGACGTCGTCCTGGTCGCGCGTCCCCTTGAACCGGTTGGGCACGGCCGCCAGGACGCCGATGTTGATCTCGAGTTGCTCTTCGAGGTTGGTAACCAGGTCGTCGAGCCCGCTGACGGAGGCCTGGCCCTTTCCGGAGGGTTCGATCGGAACGACCAGGTTCCGGGTCGCGTCGAGTGCGTTGTAGAGCTGCGGGCCGGAACTGGCCGGCGGGTCGACGATGAGGACGTCGTACTGTTCGTTGATCTTCTCCTCGCGAAGGACGCGCTGGAGCTGCGTCCACATCGGGAACGACTCGCCGAAGTCGCTCCGGGCCTCCTGTTCTTTCCGGAGCGCTTCGCCGAGGTCCTCGAGCCGGTTGTGCTCGGGGATGATGTCGACGCCGTGTTCGACGGTCCGGATCAGGTCCGAGAACTCGCCCATTCCCCGGCCGACGAGGTGGTGGACCAGGGTGTCGACGTCGCTGTCCGCCCGGTCGTGGTCAGCGTCGAACAGGTAACTCAGGTCGCCGTCCTGCGGGTCGAGCGGGACCACGAGGACGTCGAGCCCGGCGCGAGCGTGCGCGACAGCCAGGTTTGCGGTGAGCGTCGTCTTCCCGACCCCACCGGCCTCACTGTACACCGCATACGAGAGCATACCCTCCGTTGCGAGGCTTCGAGTATAAGTTTTCGTCAGACGTTTCAATTCAACGTACCACGTACACCAAACAGTTGTTTGCAACGTTTGCTTGCAACACCCGTTTCAAACAGTCGGTTGTAACAATCGTTTGCAACGGATGATTGTAGCAGTGGTTTGCATCGAACGTTCAGAGCAATCGTCTGAAACGACCGTTCGAGACAATCAGGGCGAGAGACGCCAGACGTAGCACCTGTATCCTACATTCCCAACGATCAATCGATTTCAACGTACGTTTTGTCTGTTTGAAACAGTTTTTTGTAGCGCTTGGTTGCTACAATTGTTTCATACGCCTGTTTGAAACAGTTGTTTGTAACGACTACACCATTGGCTCGATGGCGACGGCCACAGGGATCGATCGCATCGACTGGGACGATCAAGACGGAGGGCGAGACCGACGATCGAAGATTGGTTGCAACAATTATTTGCAACAACTGTTTGCACCAGTCGGTTGCAACAGTTGTTTGTAACGACTATTTGCGCCGGCTACTGGTTGTAGGAGGGAGGGTAGAAACGAACTACGGCTCCGACGAAGCGTTCGGCCAGAGCATACTCGGCGCGGCAGAGCGCCGATTCACTCCCCGTCGGCGGACTCGAAGGCGGTACTCAGCTTCTCTCGCATGAACTGGCGACGCAGCTCACGTCGACGGTCGGCAGAGAGGTAGTCGTGCCAGACGACGTCTGCAGAGGCGCTGCCCTGTTCGTCAGCGATCTCCGAGACCTGGTGTTCGACGAGCATCTCCACAGTGTCGGAGTAGCGGTCGTACCAGAACCGTCGTCCCATCTGCGGGACCGTGTTCTGTCCGACGATCTGCGTGGGAACGTCGGCCCTGGTGACGAGGTTGGCGAACCAGTTCCCGATGGTGCTCTTCGACCGGTGGCCCGTCGCGGACCGTGACGACGGGAAGAGATAGCCGGACCAGTCCGCCTCGTCGGCCAGTTCGGCGAGGCGTTCGCGAGCGGTGTCGGCCCCGTAGATGACGGCGACTGTCCCCGGGCCATTCTTGCGTTCGTCGAAGCGAATGTGGGGGTTCTCGTCGTCGAGGACCAGCTGGCGGGCGTGCAGTGCGGCCACTTCGCTCGTTCGCAGGCCCCAGGCACAGAGCGCGACGACGAGCAGTCGTTCCCGCGAATTCGAAGCAGCGTCGAACAGCGCCCGGACGTGGTCAGGGGAGAGTGCCGGGTTGTCCCCGCTCCGGTCGTCGACGGTCCAGTCGTAGTCGAGGCCGTCGGTGGGGTTCAGCGCCGCTTCGCGCCGGCTGACCAGCGTCGTGTACCAGTTCGACGTGGTCCGGTAGATCCGCCGGAGTGTGCGCCGGCCGACCTCCCGGTCCAGTTCGTCGAAGGTGTCCCAGCAGGCGTCGACGGCTTCGTGGGGCGGGACGTCGCTGTCCCGGGCGACGGGCGTGAGAAGATCGGGTGTGCCGTTCACGTCCTCGTACGCGCGCACGTACCGGCCGAGGCGGTACGCGTGGGCCTCGACGGTGCTGTCGCTCCAGGACAGGCGCTGAGCCTGCCGGTCGAGGTAGCGTTCGAGCGCGTCGACGGTGGGTTCGTGGTCGATTCCCCAGTCGTAGCCCCCGGCTTCGAGCCCGAGGTCGTCGTTCCAGAACTCGGCGAAGCTGCGGTCGTGGTACTCCCGGAGCGCGTACACCAGGCCGCGGAAGCCGTGTTCGGACAGCCAGGAGTGTGACGGACGGTCCGCCTCGGGGTCGAGCCCGTCGGCCTCCATGGCCGGCGCGACGACGTCCCAGTACGCGTCTTCGAGGCCGTCGGGGTCGAGGAGCGTCCACCGGACGTCGGCCGTGGAATCTGAGTGCCCCGATTTCGCCATGTAGCGCCTATATCTCGGTATTCAGATAGGTGTTGTGGTTGCGCAGACTGCGAGAGTCTGCGCAGTCAACGGTCGATCATGAGCGATAGGAATGATATCGAATAAATCGTATATCGCTATATCATTCTGGCTCGGATCGCGACGGTACTGCGAGGCGAGAGCGGTAACCGCGCCCTATACAGCCAATTGTGACGAGATCGGGCACGTCGACGGTGTATTCGGCGAGATCGGTCCAGATCGCCGTGCGGGGACGTTCTAAGACGTTCGTAGCGATGGCGGGCTGATTGATACGCGCGTACGAATCAGGCACGATCTGCACGGCCAGGAGACAACAGAACGGTACGAAGCTGTATATAGATCTCATAGTAGAACGTGCCCCACCGAGCGGAAGGTACCCCTCCAGATCGGGCCGTACACCTCATATGAACGTTCATATCCGTACTCCCACCCGTCTCAGGTGATGACGCGTGACCAGCGTCCGGACGACGTATCGCGGCGGAAATTCATCCTGGCGACCGGTGCGGCGGGGACGGCGGCGCTCGCCGGGTGCTCGGGTGGCAGTGGGAGCGAGTCGACGCCGACGCCGCGCGTCGAGCAGGAGACGGTCGTCAAGACCGTCACTCGCGACGCCGACGGGTCCGACTCGGACTCCCAGCAGATCCCCTCGCTGACGGCCGACGGGTCGTCGACGGTGTACCCGATCACGAACCTGGCGTCCTCGCTGTGGAACGGCAACCCGCCCGCGGACGACCAGGAGTACTGGGGCCCCGGCCAGTACGACATCGACACGGACCAGAACCTCGCCGACTACTGGGCCGGGCTGTACGGCTTCGAACCCACTGAGGAACGCAGTGTACCGCCCTTCCAGACGCAGGTGGCCCTGAGCCACTCCGGCACCGGCGTCGAGGGCGTGATCAACGAGCGCGTCGACATCGGCGACGCCAGCTCGACGGCCGGATCCATCCTCGGCGAGGACCACGAGGCGATGGACGACATCGTCGACCACGTCGTCGGCGTCGACGGCCAGCCGATCGTCGTCAGTCGTGAGATCCGCGAGGCCGGCGTGACCCAAGTGACGGGCGACGAACTGCGCGCGATCTACAAACAGGAGATCACCAACTGGAGCGAACTCGGCGGGCCGGACAAGGACATCTACGCGATCGGCCGCGCGGAGGACTCGGGGACCGACACGGCGTTCCGTGCCAACCTCTACGGCGACCCGGACGCACCCATCGAACCGGACACGCGCAAGGGCCAGAACCAGCAGGTCGCGACCCTGGTCGAGCAAAACGACAACGCCATCGCGTACATCGCGCTGGCCTTCGTGGAACCGGACGGCGCGACGCCGCCCATCGGCCTCGAACTCGACGGCACGCTCTACGAGTACGGCAAGAACCTCGGGTCGAAGGGCTATCCGCTCAGCCGCGACCTCCACTGCTACACCTTCGAGGGGACCGACAACCGGGAGAGCGCCTTCATCAACATGATCCTCTCGGAGTTCGGCCAGCAGTACTTCGTCGAGCCCAACAACTACTTCAAGCTCCCGCCGGCGCGGCGCGAGGAAGAGCGAGCCAAACTGGCAGACCAGGCCTGAGAGGCCCGGACCGGCTATCGGATCCGCGCTACCCTCGCGGGTAGCGGTCTCACGATTTTCACTCATCATGCTCGAAATACGTACGAAGACGTCGCAGGCAGTGCCGTGGTTCCGGAACCGGGCGGTCTCGATGGTCCGAACCGCGACTGACATGGACCGGGTGAGCCTGGTCGTCGCGACGGCACAGATACTGCTGATCACCGGAACGTTCGCTGGCTTTATCTTGCAGTCCACGTGGACGACGACGCTCCTGTACGGGTTCCTGGTCGTCGCGGGGATCGGCTGGGTCGGCCGGCAGGCGCTGACGGCGAAGGTGACGACGTTCCTGATGACCGCCGCGACCCTCTCGACGCTCGGACTCATCGCCGTCTTCCTGGTCCTGGAGGCGATTCCCATCTTCCGCCACGCCGGCTTCGGCATCCTCTGGCCGTTCGGCTCGAACGCGTGGAGCACCTCCCAGGGGCAGTTCTCGCTCGTCCCGATGATCTGGGGCACGGCGCTCACGACGGCCGTCGCTATCCTCGTCGCGGCGCCGTTCGGGGTCGCGGGCGCGCTGTTCATCAGCGACGTCGCCCCGGACTGGCTCCGCGAGATAGTCAAACCCGGTGTCGAACTGCTGGCCGGGATCCCGTCGATCGTGTACGGGTTCATCGGCTTCACCGTCATCAACCCGTACATCGGGAACCTGCTCTCGATCAACCCGGGCGCACTCGTCGCCATCGGACTCGTCATCGGGTTCATGGCACTCCCGACAGTCGTCTCGGTGGCCGAGGACGCGCTCTCGGCCGTGCCGGAGGCGATGAAGGACGGGTCGGTGGCGATGGGCGCGACGGACTGGCAGACGCTGAAGAGCGTCTCGATCCCGACCGCATTCTCCGGCGTCTCGGCCGCCGTCCTGCTCGGGGTGGGTCGCGCCATCGGCGAGACCATGGCGGCGACCGTCATGATCTCCCACAGCCGGCGGCTGCCGAGGCCCGAGCTGTACAACGTCTTCGACAGCACCGAGACGCTGACGACGTTCATCGCCGCCAGCTACGGGCACGTGACGCCCGGACAGCTGTTCTGGAGCGCGCTGTTCGCGGCGGGCGTCGTCCTGCTCGTCATCGTGACCGGGCTCGGCATCGTCTCGCAGCTGATCCAGCAGCACATGCACCGTAAGCTGGAGGGGAGCCAATGAGCGAGGCCTACGACCGGCGGCTCGTCGACGACGGCGGCGCGGCTTACGAGCGATTCGCGACGGGCGTGGTCGCGGGCTCGTTCGGCGTCTTCGTCCTCGCACTGGGGGCGCTGTTCGGCTGGGTCCCCGTCGAGGGACGCGTCGGCGGCGTCCCGGCGGCGACCGCCTTCGGCGGTGCGACCGTCGCGCTGGGGGTCGCGACCGGCTGGCTGGGGCTGCGCTCGCGGCGGGGCGGCACGGAGACGACGCCGGACCGCTCGCCGGGACTCGCCGTCGGTCTGGTTCACGCCGTTCTCTGGGCCGTCACCGCCGGCCTGGTCGCGAGCAACAGCCTCGGCCTCGGAGGCGCCGGCTGGCTCGCTGCGGTGCCGGTGGGCGCACTCGCCGGCTATCTCACTATCGCGTCCAGGGAAGACGTCGGGGCGACCGTCCCGACGGGCCTGTTCGCCTGTCTCGTCGGCGCCCTCTTCCTCTCCGGCGTGATCACGCCCGCGTGGGCGTGGAACGTCGCCGCCTTCGAAGCGACGTTCCCCGGGACGATCGTCGTCCCCCTGCTGAGCATGCTCGGCGCCCTCCTCACCGCCTGGGCGTCGGCCTCGGCCGCGGAGGGATTCGGCACGCGCGGCAGGCAGAGCGGGGCGTTCCTGCTCATCTCGCTCGTGGTGCTGCTCGTCCTCTCGGTCCTCGCCTTCCTCGTCGTCTTCGTCGTCGAGCGCGGCCTCGCCGTCGTCGTCGAGAACGCGACCGTCGGCGCCGTGACGGCGCTCGCCGTCGTCGGGACCGCGCTCTTCGTCCTGGTGCGGTCCGGCCGGCTCCGGCCGACCATTGCGGACGGGACCGACCGGGTGGTCGCGTTCGTCCGGCTCGCGCTCGCGGTCGCCCTCGCCCTCGGCTGTCTGCGGCTCGTGACCGCTATCGCCACGAACAGCGCGATCTCGCGGGCGACGATCACGGTCGAGCCGACGACGACCCTCGGTGCGGTCCCCGGCCTCGTCGCCGGCGCCGTCCTCCTGGCAGTCGCCCGCCAGTCGGGGCGGTCGTGGACGCCCGACTCCGACGTCGGTCGTCGACTCGACGTGGGGCTGCGGTTCGGTGTCGTCCTCCTCGGTGCGACCGTGCTGGTCGAGGGCGTGACCGGGACGGCACTCGCCGCCGGCCGCGTCGGACTCGTACCGGTGCTCGCGCTGGTCGTCGGCGGCGTCTCGCTGGGCTCGCTCGCACTGGGCAGCGCGGCGCGCCCGTCGGGTGCCGCCGACCGCCTGGCGTGGACGCCGCCGGGATGGCGCGCCGGCGGTATCGCGCTGTGGGCGTTCGTCTTCGTCTGCCTCCACGTCGCGGTCACGGGAGCGCCCGTCGGCTGGGGGCCGGTCGGCGTCGGCGGCGGCACCCTCGAGTGGCCGTTCGTGATGAACCCCTCGCAGGGCCTCGGCATCCAGAAGGGAGTCATGCCGGCGATCCTCGGGACCGTCTGGATCGTCGTCGGCGCCGTGACGTTCGCCGTCCCCCTGGCCGTGGGCGCCGCCGTCTACCTCACCGAGTACGCGGAAGACAGCGCGTTCACCCGCGCGGTCGACGTGGCGACGAACGGCCTCTGGAGCACGCCGAGCATCGTCTTCGGACTGTTCGGCCTCGCCTTCCTCGTCCCGCGCTTCGGCGGGACGCCGTCCATCTTCGCCGCACAGCTGGTGCTCGGGTTCATGCTCCTCCCGCTCGTGCTCATCACGAGCCGGGAGGCGATGAAGAGCGTCCCCGACGAGTACCGGGACGCGAGCGCCGCCCTCGGCGTCTCGCGGTGGGAGACGATCCGGAGCATCGTCGTCCCCGCGGCGATGCCGGGCGTGGCGACCGGCGTCATCCTCGGCGTCGGGCGAATCGCCGGCGAGACGGCGCCCCTCCTGCTCGTCCTCAACGGCCCGAACTTCCCCAACGCGGCGCCGGGCGTCCTCACGAGTTTCACGTTCGAACTGGGAACGACGCCCCCGTTCGTCCACGTCTCGAACCCCGCACTGCTCGAACGGGCGAGCGCGCTCCCCTACCAGCTGTACGCGGTCATCACCGCGGGCGTCGGTGCCGAGGAGTCCTTCGGCTGGGGGACGACGCTCGTCCTGCTCGGCGTCGTCGTCGGCTTCTTCGCGATGGGCATCGCCACCAGACGCTACTTCAGGCAGAAACTACACCAATGACGAACTCGACTGTGACAGACGACACGGCGGCTGAACGGATCGACCCCGACGAAACGGCGGCGGCCGACGACGCGACGGCGGCCGACGGAACGGCGTCGCGCACCGAACCGACGACGGCGATCGACCAGTCGGCGACGGCCGATACGACGACGACCGGCGAGTCGGAGGAACGGACGGACCCGGCCTGGCGGACGTACTCCTTCCCCGGCGATCCCGTCCTCTCGGCCGAGAGCCTCGACGTCTGGTACGGCGACGACCACGCGCTCCGCGACATCTCGATCGAGATCCCCGAGCGGAGCGTCACCGCGCTCATCGGCCCGTCGGGGTGTGGCAAGTCGACGTTCCTCCGCTGCCTCAACCGAATGAACGACCGGATCAAGAGCGCGCGCATCGAGGGGACCGTCTCGTTCGACGGCGAGAACGTCTACGCGGACGGGACTAACCTGGTCGAACTCCGCAAGCGGGTCGGGATGGTGTTCCAGCACCCGAACCCCTTCCCGAAGTCGATCCGCGCCAACGTCGCCTACGGCCCGCGCAAGCACGGCGACATCGAGCGCGGCCTCGTCCCGAAACTGCTCGGCCGGGACGAGCGGGAGAAGGAAGACGAACTGGTCGAGCGCTGTCTCCGCGACGCGGCCCTCTGGGACGAAGTGAAAGACCGCCTCGACGACAACGCGCTGGGGCTCTCGGGCGGCCAGCAGCAGCGCCTCTGCATCGCGCGCTGTCTCGCGACCGACCCCGAGGTCATCCTGATGGACGAACCGGCCTCCGCGCTGGACCCCATCGCCACGGCGAAGATCGAGGACCTGATCGAGGAGCTGGCCGAGGAGTACACCGTCGTCGTCGTCACCCACAACATGCAGCAGGCCGCCCGGGTCTCCGACCAGACCGCCGTCTTCCTCACCGGCGGCGAACTCGTCGAGTACGGCGACACGGACCAGATATTCGAGAACCCCGAGAGCCAGCGCGTCGAGGACTACGTCACCGGCAAGTTCGGGTGACCATGGAGACCCGCAAGATCCAGATCGCCGGCGGGACGACGTACACGGTGTCGCTCCCCAAGGAGTGGGCCAGCGACCACGACCTGGAGGCGGGCGCGCGGGTCCGCGTCCATCCCTACGAGGACGGCTCGCTGCTCGTCCAGACGGCGGGCCACGCCGAGTCGGAGCGCGATCCGCTGCGTCTCGCCCCGACCGACGCGTCCGTCGAGACCCTCCGGCGTCAGGTCCGGGCCGCGTACGAGACTGGCCGGGAGGCCGTCGAAGTGACCGGCGACGCGGTGGCGGCCGCAGACCAGCGCGCGCTGCGAGACGTCGCGGCGTCCCTCCTCGGCGTCGACGTCGTCCAGCGCTCCGGGGACCGAGTCCGCTACCGGAGTCTGCTCGACGCCAGTACCGTCTCGCTCGAACAGTCGCTCCGCCAGCTACAGTTCGTCGCCGACTCGGCGCTCGGCGACGCCGCGTCGGCCCTCGTCGACGAGGACCGTTCCCCGCACCGGATCGAGGAGCGCGCCACCGAGGCGGGCCGGCTCGCGGCACTCGTCGGTCGACAGTTCGTCCGTTCGCTCGACGACCCGGCCGTGCTCGACGACCTCGGCGTCGAACGGACGACGCTGTTCGACTACCACGCTGCGGCGACCGAACTCGAACGGATCGTCGAGCACGCTACGACCGTCGTGACGGTCGCTGGACGGCGACGGACGCCGGTTCCCGAGGACGTCGCCGAGACGCTCGTATCCACGGCTGACGACGCCCGTGACGGTATCGAGCGGTCGATGAGCGTCCTGCTCGACGGCGGCACCGCCGCGACCGCCTGCGACGTCCTCGACGACTGCGAGCGCGTCGACGTCGCGCAGTTCGACCGGCTCGACGACGACGCGCCGGCGTGGCTCGGCGTCGTCTTCCGATCGCTCGTCGACGCGGTCGAGGCCAGCGGTGCCATCGCGGCGGTCGCGCTCCGGGCGGCGCTCAGAGACGGGGAGTACGATCAGTGAGCGGCGTGGGAATTAGCCGCCGTCGTCGTCGGTGACGGTCGCCTCGACGTAGACCAGGTCGCGGCCGTCCGCCGGGATGGATGCGCAGTCGGCGTCGAGTTCGACCCGTGCGGGCTCGCCCGCCGTCTGGAGTCGGTGTTCGGCGACGACCTCGCCGTCTTCCTTCGGGACCGCCCGGTAACGTCACCTTATCCGACAAATACGTCCAGAGATACCGGTCTATTTCGGGGACGGAGCGGTGGTTCAGGACCTCTCGAACGTGCGAGACGTCACCATATGGATCCGTCACGAATGTATTTACTCAATAGTGAGTAAGTCTTATCTACGTCAGGGGCTCCCGCTCTAGTAATGCGAATAACAGTCCCCTACGATCCCCGCGCCGCCCCCGAGTCTCGTGCCGAAATCACCGCCGTCACACCCCCAGCCGAGGTAAGCCAGCGATGATGTGGCAGGATCTGGTCTTCATGGCCGGGAGTTCCCTCTCGCTGTTCTTCCTCATGCCGACGCTGCGCGACTCGATGGCCCACGTCCCCCTCGGCACGTCGCTCCCGTCGGCCACCATCGGCTTCGTCTACGGCGGGACGTTCCTCTCGCTCGGGATGACGTTCTCCGCGATCGGCGCGATGTGCACGGGCGTGATGTGGAGCGCCATCGCGACGCTCCGGTCCCCCAATCCGCTGCCGTTCTTCGACGACGAGGAGGAGTCGGCGACGCCGAAGGCCGCCGCACCGAACGCCGACTGACCCCGGCAGCACCTGCCGTCACGTTTTCGCGATCTCGTCGTTCGGTCCGTCGACGTTCGTCCGGCCTGATCCGTAGCGAAGTGACTGACGGGCGGCGGAACCTGCGGAAATTCGACGAGGCGTCGTCGAACCCCCTCGTGGAAGACGGAAACGGCGCCCGGGAACGAACGGCGACTCGGCGAGGGTCGTCAGTTGTTCCCGGTGAACTGGCCCTGCTCGTCGCGTTCCTGCTCCTGAGCGGAGTGCTTGCCGCCGCGTGACCGGGCCTCCTGGGTCAGGCCCTGGGTGTTCCCCTGGCCGCCCTGACTGCGCTGGTCGCTCTGCTGGCGGTACATCTGCTGCTGGCCGCCACCGCTCTGGCTCCGCTGGTTGCTGCGCTGCTGATTCTGCTGGCCGCCCTGCTGCTGACCTTGCTGCTGGCCGCCCTGCTGCCCGCCGAACTGCTGTCCCTGCTGTCGCTGCTGACCGCCCTGCTGTCGCTGTTGACCGCCGTACTGCTGCTGACTGCCTTGCTGGCCGTACTGCTGTTGTCCACCCTGGTGGCCGGTGAACTGGCCCTGCTGGTCCCGCTGCTGGGACTCGGCCGAATGCTGGCCACCGCGGCTCTGTCCCTGGTGTCCGCCGAACTGCTGTTGACCGCCACGCTGGCTCTGCTGTCGCTGACTGCCCTGCTGCTGTCCTCCCTGGTGACCGGTGAACTGGCCTTGCTGGTCCCGCTGCTGTGACTGCGCGGAGTGCTGACCACCGATGCTTCGGCCCTGCTGCCCGCCGAACTGCTGTCCCTGTTGGCCACCCTGCTGGCTATACTGCCGCTGACCACCCTGCTGCCGTCCCTGCTGGCCTTGCTGCTGGGGTTGCTGGCTCTGCTGCTGTTGTCCACTCTGGTGGCCGGTGAACTGGCCCTGCTGGTCCCGCTGCTGGGATTGGGCCGAATGCTGGCCACCGATGCTCCGACCCTGCTGACCGCCGAACTGCTGTCCCTGCTGTCGCTGCTGACCGCCCTGCTGTCGCTGTTCACCGCCGTACTGCTGCTGACCGCCCTGCTGCTGGGAGTGTTGGCCCTGCTGCTGTCCGCCCTGGTGGCCGGTGAACTGGCCCTGCTGGTCCCGCTGCTGGGACTGCGCGGAGTGCTGGCCACCGCGAGAACGGCCCTGTTGCTGGCCGCCCTGCTGTTGATCGTACTGTCCGCCTCGGCCCTGGTTACGCTGTTCGTGTGGACTCATTGTATCGTACCTCGTTGTCGTGCCAGCGGGAACACCGCTAGCGCGTGGGGCCGTCCACGTGTGGACGACCCGCGTGTGACGGAATGGGTGAAGCCCAGAAATACGACCGAGACCGTTTAGTCGAGAATGATTCTATTATCGACCGCGGGTTCTGATCACTCCGATTCGAGTCCAGAAAGGCGGTCGTACTGGAACTGTCAGCGGGACGGATAGCCCCAGTACCCGGAAGAGTGGGAGAAAGACGTCGTTTCTCTCCCGAAGGAAGGCACCACTGGAACGGACAGCGCCAGCGAGGCGAAAGCCCACCCGATCACTGGAACGTGACTGCCCGACGAACGCGGCGAGGGGACGGGATCCGAGCTTCCCTGGGTCACTCCCAGAGCTGTTCTTCCAGTTGCTCGCCGAACGACGGCTCGTCTTCGACGGATCCGATGACGGAGAACTCGCCGCTGGATTCGAGGACGACGGCCTCGACCTCGTCGACGGAGCCGAACTGCTTCTTGCGAACGGCGCTTTTGATCTCCGACTCCGTGACGCGCTGTTGGCGCATGGCCCTGTCGACGAACTCGCCGCGGAAGTACAACAGGGCGGGCGGGTTCGTGACGACGCGTCTGAAGAAGGGCCACCGGATCTGGATCCAGGTGACGACGTACTGGAGCGCCACGAGGAGTCCGAAGGCCACGATGGCCTCCGAGAGCGCGACGTCCTTGGCCGTCAGCGCGCGGCCGAAGACGGAGCCGATGGCGACGGTCACGATGAAGTCGAACGCGTTCATGCTCGAGAGCGTTCGGCTCCCCGAGAGACGGAGGAAGAGCACGAGCGCGACGTACATCGAGACGCCGACGACGACGATTCGGACGAGCGGGTTCCAGCCGGAGACGAAGAAGGTGACCTCGGTCATGAGTCTATGGGGGGCCAGTGCCAGGCGTCGGCGGTCACGGTCGCGAGCAGTTTGCGGCGGCGGACCGCCAGCTCGTCGAGCGCGTCGGCGAACTCGTCGTCGGAGACGGTCGGGACTCCCTCGTCGCGAAGCCGGTCGAGATCGGGGGGTGGCGGTGCCTCGTCGGCCGGGTCGATGAACGCGTTGTCGAGGGTCTCCAGGTAGTTCTGGCTCGCCGACCGCGCGTTCTCCACGAGGACGGTGTCGGGCTGGTCCTCGTCCAGAACGCCGAACCGGAGGACCGTCATCGACTCGTCGAAGACGGCGACCGCCATCGCGGAGGCGTGCTTGGCCTGTTCGCTGTGGTAGTAGTGGAGGATCGGGTAGGACTTGTGCTGGTCTGCGAGCGTGTCGAGCCGTGAGGCGAGCGAATTGAGCGGGAGGTGAAGTCCGTCGAAGTCTTCGCCGTCCCACGCCGAGCAGACGACCGTCTCGCTTTCCGCCCCCATCCCGGAGACGCTACTCGCGAAGGAGCGCTTGTTCGAGACGGCCCCGAGGACCGAGAGCACGTAGGAGACGCCCATCGTCACGAACAGCATACCGCTGGCGGTCGTGAGCGACGCGGCAATCTGCCAGATCCCCGCCGGGGGGTAGAAGTCGCCGTTCCCCATCGTGAACATCGTATAGGCGACGAAGAAGATCCGGCCCGACCAGGTGACGGGGACGTCGTCGCGAGCGGCCAGCAGCGCGTTCTCGCCGCCGGCGAAGACGAGCGTCCAGCCGCCCCAGATGAGGCCGACCCACGTGACGAGCGTCAGCGTCAGGATGATCGGCCCGGCGAGGCTGAGCGCCCGGGACCGCGTGTCACCGATCCGCCGGAGTCCGCGCCAGGTCCACGTCGTCAACCGCGCCGAGAGCGGGCCGGAGCCGCCGTCGACCCAGAGCGTCGTCCAGAGGATGTCGACGATGGTGACGACGAGCAACACCAGCCCGACGACGAGATACAGCGGTCGTATCGTCTCGGCCCCCTGTAGCGGGACGAGGTCCACTGTCACCCCGGAACCGTAGGCGGCCGACGGGACGAGTCCCAGCGTGTCCGCGAACATTCTCACGCGGGCGTAGGTGCTTGACGTGCAAAATGTTAGCGAAGCAACCAATACGTTCGTCGCAGGCGCGCTGCCGTCCGCGGCGCCGTCTGGGCGTACGCACTGTTGCTCGGCTACGCGCTCGTCGTCTCCGGGCACGTCGCCGACGGGGCGCAGTGACCGTCGGCGTCGAATCCACGCTCGTGGAGGCCGAAAACGCCGCGGAAGAGCTATATGGCCGCTTCCGAAATCGGAAGTCGATCATGGTCCCGACACGACACCGCCTCGCTCGCTGTCGGTTCGTCCGCGAAGCCGTGCTCGGGAGGTGGACGGGATGAGGCTCCGAAACGTCGCACTCGTCGTCGCGAGTGGCCTCGCAGCGTTCCTCGCCGTCGGCGTCGCGGTGACCGAACTCCTCCGTCCGTCGATCGAGTTCTCCCTGTTCGTCGGCCTCCCAGCGGGAGTCGTCGCCGGCGTCCTCGTCTCTGCGGGCGTGTACCTCGGCCTCGGGGACGAGACGTCCACAGGGCGACGGCGCGTCGCGCTCGCCGCCGGTGCGTTCGGCGGTGTCTTCCTCGCGGTGCTCCTCGTCGCGGCGGGACTGTTCGGACTCGGTACCCTGACGGCACTTGCGTTCGCGACGCTCTCCGGCGTCGCGGCAGCCGTCGCCACTTCCGTTCGGAGTTCGTGACCGTCCGCGGTTTGCGGCCGTGGAATGGCGATCGGGTCGTCACTCGGGGAGGAAGAAGTCCGACTTCGGCTGCCGTCGACTGGCCGCTCCCCTGAGCCTGGCGGACTTGGCGGGGCCGCTGTGGCGGACGATGACGACGTCGTAGGCCTCGTCGGTCGCGACGCTCCCACCGACGCTACTGATCGACGTGACGAGGCGGCCGGCGTTGTCGCTGCCGACGAACACCATCGACGCGTCTTCGCGCTTTGCGACCTTGCGGATCCGCTTCGAGATGGCGCCGGACGGCGCGTACCGGCCGACGACGAAGTGGCGGAAGTCGGCGCTCGGACACAGGTCGGACACCTGGCCGTGTATCTTCGAGACGACGGCGGACCGGTCGAACGCCTCGTCGGAGTCGATCCAGTCGCGTTCTCTCGCGTAGTCGACGTTGCCGTCCGGGATGACGGTGACCGCCACCACGGACTCGTCGAAGACGACGCCGAACTGGTCCGCGCGAAGCAGCGCCGCCTCGGAGAGTTCCGAACCGTCGAACGGGACGACGAGGGTCATATCGGCTGTTTCGTCCGCCGTCCCAAATAGATACGAGTCGATCGCCGCGCCGCGAGAACGGGCTTTGCTAGATGGCGATAGCGAACGTGCCGTCGACGAGGCCTCGGTCCCCGTGACCATCAGCAAGTGACCGGCGCCCGGGCAATTAACCAATTCCAAAATAGCCTATTTCAAAATAGCCTATTTCAAAATAGCCTATTCTAGATTAGCCTATTTTGGAATTGGTTATTCGAAACGGCTTTCCCCCGTCGCTCCCGACGAGACGTATGGAACGATTCGTGAATCGGGAAGATGAACTCTCGCGGTTACGGGAGTGCTACGGATCTGCCGACGCCGAGATGGTCGTTCTCTTCGGCCGCCGACGTCTCGGGAAAACGGAACTCGTCCAGCACTCTCTCGCCGACCGGGAAGACGCCGTCGTCTATCAGGCCACGGAGACGACGTCACAGGTACAACTCGACGAGTTCGTCGACGTCGCCGCCGATACGTTCCCCGGAATCACGGACATCAAACAGAACTGGGAAGCCCTCCTGGGGTATCTGGGCGACCGCGACGGTATCGTCGTCCTCGACGAGCTTCCCTACCTCATCGACGCCGACGGGAGTCTTCCGTCGGTCATCCAGCGGTTGTGGGACCAGCGATTCCAGGACACCTCGGGGACGCTCGTGCTGGTCGGGTCGTCGATCAGCATGATGGAAGAAGCGACGCTGCTCGGAAACAGCCCCCTGTACGGCCGATTCACGGAGAAACTGGACCTCCGGCCACTCGACTTCTCCGCGGCACAGGCGTTCGTTCCGGACGACTACTCCCCCGAAGAGCGAATGTTGACGTGGGGGATCTTTGGTGGTATTCCGTACTACCTGGATGGCGTCGATTTCGATCGAGACCTCGGAACAGTCCTCACCGAAGAAGTGCTCTCACAGAAGGGCTACCTCCACAACGAACCGGAGTACGTCCTCCGGACCGAACTCAGAGAGCCGAATCGGTACTTCGCCATCCTCACCGCGATAGCTGCAGGGAAGGCGACGTCGAACGAGATCGCACAGGCGGTGGGGATCGACGGCAAACAGATCTCGACGTACATGCAGAAGTTAGAACGGTTACGGCTCGTCGAGCGTGAGGTCCCGGTCACCGAAGAGAAAGCGAAGTCACGCCGCGGACGCTATCGAATCCTGGATCCCCTGTTCCGCTTCTGGTTCCGCTTCGTCTACGGTACGGAAGATCGATACGAACGTCTCGGCGAGGATGCCTACGAGGCAGTCGTCGAACCGGAACTCCCGGACTTCGTGAGCCAGGAGTTCGAGCGGCTCTGTCAGGACGCGCTACCCGACCTGTACCCGGAGGAGACGTTTCTCGACATCGGGCGGTGGTGGTACAAGGAACACGAGGTCGACGTCGTCGGGTTCACGACGGGGAACACGATGGTCGTCGGCGAGTGCAAGTTCACCAGCGCTCCGCTCGATTACAGCGCGCTCACCTCGCTCGAAGATCACGCGTCGGAAATTCGGTGGACCCCCGACGGCGGCGACGTCGATACGGAATACGCATTGTTCACCCGTAGTGGTGCAACACAGGCCGTCCGGGAAGCCGTGTCCGAGCGTGACGACCTCCGGCTGTTCGACCTGGACGACCTCACGCGACGCGGCAGGGGACGCTAGTTACCCGTTAGTTCCCCGGTTCGCCGACTGCAGACGCCGGACGCCGAGGGCGACCAACAAGTACCCCGGGAGGGCCACGGCCAGCACGGCCCCGATCAGGCTCCAGTCGGCCGGGCCGAGCGGAACCGTGCCGAAGTAGTCGGCCAGCGGCGTGTACAGGACGGCGATCTGTAACGTGATCGAGCCACCGACGGCCGTCGCGAGCCACCGGTTCGACAGCGTCGGCGTCTCGCGGAGCCAGCGGATCACGTACAGTTTCTCGAACTCGAGGAAGACGAAGCCGGTGAACACCATCGTCATCGCGTACGGCGTGACCGCCGGTGCGCCGTCGAGCGTGACGACCAGCAACGCGAGCATGACGAGCGTCGAGATGGTGCCCGTGCCACCGACGAGCGCGAGCATCCCGCGGTCGACGATGCCGCTGTCCGGATCCCGCGGCGGCCGTTCCATGACGTCGCCGCTCTCCGGGTCGGCCCCGAGCGCGAGCGCTGGCAGGCCGTCCGTGAGCAGGTTGATCCACAGCAACTGGACCGCGGGGAGGACGAGGTAGCCGAACAGGGACGCGAGGAAGACGATGGCCACCTCGGCGACGTTGGCGCTGAGCAGGTAGCCGACGAACTTCCAGACGTTGTCGAAGATGGCCCGCCCGCGCTCGACCGCCCGTTCGATGGTGGCGTAGTTGTCGTCGAGCAGGATGACGTCGCTGGCCTGCTTGGCGACGTCGGTCCCCCGGATTCCCATCGCCACGCCGACGTCGGCGTTCTTCAGCGCCGGCGCGTCGTTGACGCCGTCGCCCGTCATCGCGACGACGTGGCCGCTGGCCTGGAGCGCCCGGAGGATCCGGACCTTGTGTTCCGGCGACGTGCGTGCGAACACGTCGACCGACTCGACGCGCTCCCGGAGTGTCTCGTCGTACATCGCCGCCACCTCGCCGCCCTCGAGCGCGGACGTTCCCAGACCGAGGGACTCGCCGATGGCGGCGGCGGTCCGGGCGTTGTCGCCGGTCACCATCTTCACGTCGATGCCGGCGCGCTTCGTCGCGGCGATGGCGTCGGCCACCTCCTCCCGGGCCGGGTCGATCATCCCTACGAGACCGAGGAACGTCAGGTCCGGGTCGACGGCGTCTTCGCCGAGGGTCGTGGGGTCGTCAGTAGTCGCCACGGCGAGCACGCGGAGCGCGTCGTCGCCGAAGGCCTCGACCTGCTCGCGGATCCGGTCGGCGCGCTCCTCGGTCAGGTCGGCGGGACCGTCCGCAGTGAGAACCCGCGAGGCCATCCCGAGGACGACTTCCGGGGCGCCCTTGACGTAGGCCGCGTCGCCGTGGACGGTCCCCATCCACTTGCGCTCCGACGAGAACGGAACCTCGTCGGTTCGGGGGTGCTGCTCGCGCAGTCGGTCGACGTCGTACCCGTGGTCCGCGGCGGCCGCGACCAGGGCCTGTTCGGTCGGGTCACCCTCCTCAAGCGTGGCGTCGTTGCACAGCGCGCCGGCCCGCAGGAGCAGGTCGACGCGGTCGCCATCCCTCGCGATACGGTCGTCGTCCTCGCTGATCTCCTGGTCGTCCGACGAGGCGTCCACGTCGATCACTGCGTCGTTCACCCAGAGCCGGCTGACGGCCATCCGACCCTCGGTGAGCGTCCCGGTCTTGTCCGTGCAGATGACGTCGACGGCGCCGAGCGCCTCGACGGCGGGCAACCGGCGGATGAGCGCGTTCTCGTCGGCCATCTTGCGGACGCCCAGCGCGAGCGTCAGCGTCACCACCGCGGGCAGCCCCTCCGGGACGGCGGCGACGGCGAGCGAGATGGCCGTGAGACCGGCCTGGATCGGCGGCGTGTCCCGGAGGAGCAACAGCGGAATGACGAGCGCCGCCAGCACCACGACGCCGATGCCCAACGTCCGCCCGAGCGCGTCGAGTTCTTCCTGGAGCGGCGTGTCGGTCTCCTCGGTACTCGCGAGTTCGCTGGCGATGGCGCCGACTTCGGTGTCCATCCCGGTCGCCGTGACGACGACGGCGCCCGACCCCCGCGTCACGTTCGTGCCCTTGTAGGCCATCGACTCGCGCTCGGCCAGCGGTGCGTCGGTGGCGACCGGTTCGGTGGACTTCGAGACCGGTGCGCTCTCGCCGGTGAGCGCCGACTCGTCAGCCTCGAGGGAACTCACCTCGACCACGCGCCCGTCCGCGGGGACGACGTCACCCCCGGTCAGTTCGACGACGTCGCCCGGGACGAGGTCCGTCGCGTCGACGTCGACCGACCGGCCGTCGCGCCGGACCGTCGCCGTCGGCGCGGTCAGCTCTCGCAGCGAGTCGAGGCTCTCCTCGGCGCGGTAGTCCTGGACGAAACCGAACAGCCCGTTCGCGACGACGATGACGGCGATGAGCACCGCGTCGACGGTGTGGCCGGCCCACACGGAGAGGCCGGCCGCGGCGACCAGCACCCAGATGAGGACGCTGTCGAACTGGGCGACGAAGATGTCGAGCGCCGTCCGCTCGCTCCCCCTGGCCACCTCGTTCGGGCCGTGTTCCCGGAGCCGGCGGTCGGCCTCCGCCGCCGAGAGCCCGTCCCGGTCGCTGTCGACCGACGCGAGGACGTCGTCTGCCGACTCCTCGTGCGGTGACTGAGACACGGTGTGACTGTCTCGCCCGGGGTGTATGTAGGTTGGCCGCAACTCGGTATCGGCGGTTGCGCGGCTCGTTACGGGGCCAGCGCGTCGAGTTCCCGTGCCTGGAGGCGTTCGTCCTCCTCGACGACCTCCCGTAACACCGCCGGATCGAAGGCGAGTTCGTAGGCGGGTCGGCCCATTCCCACCGCCGATTTCTCACTCAGTTCGACAGTAGTCAAGAGTCCGCGGTCCGCCAGCGACCGGCAACAGCGGACGACGTCGGCCTCGCTGCACCGACTGCCGACGACGTCGTCGAAGGTTTCCAGCCGGCCACGACACTGCCCGACGAGTGTGGGTGCCTGGACGGGCGTCCGACCGCTGTCGGCGAGCGTGGCGAACTCGTCCAGGACGATTCGTTCCAGCACCGACGTCGATCGGATGGCAGACTGGTCGGTCATGCCTGAACGTACGCCCGGCAGACAGCAACCTCTTTCGCCGATTGTCGCCCGCCGGGAATCCGCCTCGCAGTTTTTGTCCCGGCGTCCGTACCGGACGCTCGATGGAACGTCGTCGACAACGACGGATAGAAACCGACCGAACGGGACGTGAGACACGATGACGGAGAGCATCGTCGGTGGTCTCCAGGACCAGGCGACCGTCGAACAGCGCGTCGAGAGCGGTGCGGCGCCCGACTGGGTCGCCGCCCACTGGCACTCGTTTCGCGAGCGGCTCGTGGGCGACCACGACGGGGCGCCGTTCCCGTGTTTCTTCGGGGCCGAGTCGGTCGCCAACGGCGACCCGCTGTACACGGCCGTGCCGTCGATGACCAGTCGCGACGCGCTGCTCGACCTGGGCCGGACGCTCCTGGAGTACCTCGACACGTACGAGGACCACAGCGACCGCGCGTCGCTGGTCGCCTTCTTCAGACCGCCCGAACGCGACCGAACCGAGCGGGAGTATCACGAGGGACTCTGGCACATCCTCCAGTTCCTGCACGTGCACGACCCCGAGCCGTGGCCCGCGGACATCCCGACCGACCCGGACGACCCGTACTGGGAGTTCTCCTTCGGCGGCGAACCGATGTTTCCGACCTGTCGCGCGCCGTTCTACGACCAGCGGCTGAGCCGGCACTGCCCCGTTGGCCTGGAAGTCACGTTCCAGCCCCGGGCCCTGTTCGAGTCCCTGGACGTGACGGGGGACACGGAGTGGGGACAGCAGGCCAGGGACATCATCCAGGACCGCCTCGAGGAGTACGACGGCGTCTGTCCCCACGCCGACCTGGGCGACTGGGGCATCGAGGGTGACCGGGAATGGCGCCAGTACATGCTGTCGAGCGACGACGCGCAGGCGCCGGACCGCTGTCCGATCAAGGTCACGCGCGAGCATCCGAAGGCGACGGATCTGTGCACGGAGGAGACAGCGTCGAACGCCGACCCGTCGTCACCGGGGGCGGCTCGATGACCGTGGACCTGCCCGCCGACCCGGTGCTCGTCCTCGTCGACTTCCAGCGGGGATTCGACGACCCGCAGTGGGGGACCCGCAACAACCCGGACGCCGAAGCCGAAGCGGAGCGATTGCTCTCGGTCTGGCGGGAACGGGACCTCCCGGTCGTCCACGTCCGACACGACTCCACGGAGGCGTCGTCGCCGCTCCGGCGGGGGACGCCCGGATTCGCCGCCAAAGAGGGTCTCGAACCGCACGACGGCGAGGCGGAGTTCGTCAAGCGAGTCAACGGCGCGTTCGTCGACACCGACCTGGAGCCCTGGCTTCGTGACCGGGGATACGACACCCTCGTCGTCTGCGGACTGACGACCGACCACTGCGTCTCGACGACGACGCGAATGGCCGAGAATCTCGGGTTCGACGTCCGGCTGGTCCGGGACGCCACCGGGACGTTCGACCGGACGCTCGACGGCGAGTCGTTCGACCCCGAGACCGTCCACCGAATCGCCCTCGCGCACCTGAAGGGGGAGTTCGCGACCGTCGTCCGCAGCGAGGAGATAGTCGACGCGATACGGTCTCCGGAGGAGTGACACCCGCCGAACCGTTCAGTCCTCGGCTTTGACCGCTCTTCTCCCCGTCAGTTTGTCCGGAACGAGACGGAACTGCCGGAAAATCACGTCGTCGGACGAACTCTCGAAGATATCGACCAGTGGGATGTCCACGCCCCACCGTTCCGCCATCGCAGCCGAGTCGGACGGCACGTCCGAGAGGTCTTCCAGTTCGCCGGTCGCGACGACACTTCGCCATCTGTCCTCCTGCTCGCCGTGTGAGACGAACGAGACGGGACTGTCGAGCAGCCCTCTCTTTTGCCTGCTCGACGGCTCCACGAGTCGGAAGTGAAAGTGCCCCGACTCGGCGTCGTATCCGTACGAGACCGGTCGCGAGTACGGCGGACCCCCGTCGCGCGCCGAGAAGGAGAGGACACCGGTCCCGCCGTTCCCGAGAAAGTCGTGTATCTCTTCGTCGGTCATCTGTAGCCACCGGAGTTCGTTCATTGGTATACGTGTCGAGTGTGTCCGCTCCCCGTCATCACTCGTTCCCGGGCTGTGGCCCGCCGCCGGCCTGGGCTTCCTGGGCCTCGCCCCAGCCGCCGGCGTCGACGACTTCGAACAGTTTTCCCCAGTTCTCGTCGTCCTCGTCCTCGGGTAACTGGTCGCGGAGCTGTTGCAGGTCAGACGGCGGGACGACGGAAGCCACGAGGTCCACGATGACCTGGGCGTGGTAGGCAGCCTCGGACCGGTCGATTCCCTCGACGTCGGCGACCCGTTCGACGAACGTCGACCAGTCGAAGCGCTGGCCGTGGTCGGGGACCGCGCCGGTCGCGTACCACTTGATCTCCATGGGGAGCGACGCGGCCAGATCCTCCGCGTTTCCCTCGGGGATGCGCCGGCCCAGATTCGACAGCGTCGCCCGGATCGCCCGTACCGCTTCGCCGGTCTCTGCGAGTTCGAGTCGGTGCTGTACCTGCCCTGTGAATTCGTCGAAGTTCATGCCGGTTCTGACTTCGCATCGCGAGAATGTCAATCAACTTGCCAGTTCCCAACGGCCGAGAATCGCTGCCGCGCCCGACTGGTCAGAAGCGCAGGCCGATTTATCCGGCGATGGTACCTACACGGAGATACGACCATGATCGACACCGTTCTCGTCCCGACGGACGGCAGCGAGCACGCGGTTCGCGCCGCCGAGCACGGCGTCGCCATCGCCGAGGCGTTCGACGCGACGCTGCACGTGCTGACCGTCGTCGACGTCCGCGCTGCGGCCGGCCCGTTCGACGCCGGCGGCCTCCGGGAGGAGTTCCTCGAGCACCTCGAAGCCGACGCCGAGGACAGTATCGACGCCGTCGAGGCAGCTGTCGACCCGTCCCAGGGGCTCCAGACCACCGTCCGCGAGGGCGACCCCGTCGACGAGATTCTCGACTACGCTGCCGACCACGGAATCGACCTGATCGCGATGGGGACCCACGGCCGGACCGGCGTGGAACGGTACGTGATGGGGAGCGTGACCGAACAGGTCGTCCGGCGGGCGGGCGTACCGGTCCTCACCGTCCGGGCGACCGAATCGAGTCGGCACGCCGGCGCGTACGACGAGGTGATGATCCCCACCGACGGCAGCGAGTCCGCCGACGCCGCGGTCGACCCCGCGCTCGAACTCGCGGCGCGGTTCGACGCCCGCGTCCACGCGGTCCACGTCCTGAACGTCGGGGACGCCGACGTCGGCGTCGAACACGCGAACTCGGCCGCGTTGCTCGCCCGTCTCAGGGATCACGGGGAGAGTGCGGTCGAAGCGGTCGCGAACCGGGCCCGGGAAGCGGGCGTGGACGTCGTCACGAACGTCGACGGCGGCTATCCGGCGTCCGGTATCCTCGACTACGCCGACGAGAACGACGTCGACTGCATCGCCATGGGGACGGCGGGTCGCACCGGGCTCAACCGGTTCCTCCTCGGGAGCACCACCGAGCGGGTCGTCAGGCACGCGAACGTCCCCGTCCTGGCAGTCAACGCCCGCGACGACGGCGAGAACTGACCGCGTCGACGCTGGCGGGTGCACGCGTCACTCGCGTCGGACCGAACTCCGTTCGACGTACACGGCCATCGCCAGCGACCCGAGAAGGATCACGACGCCGCTCGCGACCAGCACCCACGTCGTCGCGCGCACCGACTGGGCGGCGATCGGGACGAAGGCGCGCACGTCGAAGCCGACGACCAGGAGCGCGCCCACGACGTCGAAGACGAGGTCGAGCGCCGTGTCGCGCCGGCCGTAGTGCACCAGGACCGGTTCGACGTCGTAGCGCCGCCCGACGTCGCGCGCGATCAGTTCGATCAGTTCCCAGAAGACGCCCGCGGCGAGCGTGAGCACGACGGTCAGCACGGCGAGCCCCCCGAACGAGGCGTCGAGGATGGCCACACGGGGGGCGACGACGATCAGGCCGGCGTAGGCGAGCGCCGCGACGAGCCCCGCAGAGACGGTGTGCGTGACCGAGTCCCACCACTCGATAGTGTCGTACGGTCCGAGCATCCCGAACGAGTGGATCAGTCCCGCCGCGGCGATCCACAGCGAGAGTTCGGGACCGACGGTGACGGTCCGTCCGGAGAGAAGCGGCACGACGATCTCCAGGGCCGCGGGAACGAGCGAAGCGGCCAGGGAGACGGTCGCGTTCACGGCAGCGGCGAAGTCCCGTCGTCGGAGCGATTCCAGCAGCAGGAGGACGATTCCGGCCTGGAACACGACGGTGCCGGCCGTCACGAGTTGCGCCATCAGTTCGTGCTCTCCTGGCAGTGGCTGCCAGGTAGTCGTTTCCGTTCGTCGCTACTGCGTCGGTTCACTGGCGTTTGGGCCTTCGATGTGTGCCGAAACGATGCGTTCGATGGGTGCCGGAACGGGACGCTGTCGGGGTGTCGCGTCAACGCACCCCGTCAGCACATCGACGACGCGTCAGCACGTCGCTGGCGCGTTAGCGCTTCGGCAGTGCGTCAGCACTTCGGCGGTGCATCACTCCTGGAGCATCCAGCCGAAGCGCTTCTCCCAGAACTCCTCGTCCGGGTGCTTCTTGGTGCGACCGTAGGTCTTCTCCTCACGGATCTGGCGCTCGAGGACGTCACGTGCCTCCTTGATGGCCTGACTCGCGCCGTATCCCTCCCCGGACGCGACGTACAGTCCCCGGTCGGTGTGCAGTCGGATCCGGGCGAGCAGGAGCGGCGTCCCGCGCTGTTTCTCGTCGTGCTCGTGGAGGTGGAGCTTCGTCTCCAGGACGTTCATCTCCCGGTCCTTCGCGTCGAGACCGTCGACCATCGACACGATCTCGTCGTAGCTCATGTCGTCGACGAGGTCGGCGCCGTACACCTGGACGCCGCGGTTGCCCTCGGCCTCCCAGGTGAGCGCGTCCAGGACGTCCGTCTTCGTGACGATGGCGAAGGGGCGTCCGTCGTCCGTGACGACCAGCGACGAGCCGCCGACGTCGAACATCTCGTCGACGGCCACGTCGAGCGTCGCGTCCGGGCGGATCGAGCGGACCGGCGACACCATGACGTCCCTGACCGGGAGGTCCAGCAGGCGGGCGAGTTCCCCCTCGCGCGCGCCGAACCCGCCGCCCCGGGTGCGCCCGGAGCTCGCGGAGACGTCGCCACCGAACGAATCGGTCCCCCCGGCACTCCCACCCTGGCTCCGGTCCGTCGACCGGACCGTGACGTCGGTGACGTCGTAGAGGCTCAGGATACCGACCGCGTCGTCGTCCTCGACGACCGGGAGGTGGGTGATGTGGTTCTCCCTGAAGACGTGGAGGGCCTCCCCCACGGTCGACGCCGGTTCGACCGTGACGAGGTCGGTCGTACAGGCCTCCTCGACCGTCGCCGCGTCGAGGAAGGGCCTGACTTTCCGGAGGATGGCGTCCACCGTGACGACGCCGACCAACTCGCGGCCCTCGAAGACGGGCAGGAGTTGCGAGTCGCTGTCGATCATGAGCCGCGCGACCTTGCGGACGTCTTCACCGGGGTCGAGCCGGGGGACGTGCCAGACCAGCGATCCGAGCTTCTCGTCGGGCGGGTGGTGCGACGTCGCGAGCTGTCGCCTGGTGACGACGCCCTCGAACTCGTCGCCGTGGACCACGACGCCCCTGACGGCGGGGTCCTCGAACGTCCCCGTGAGCTTCGAGACGGGCGTCTCCGGGCTGAACTCGGCGTACTCTTCCGAGATGATGTCGGTGATGTCCATGGGTTTGAGAGCCGGGTGGCCACGCTTCGGCACCGCGGAACTGCGCAGCCGACGTATCAGCGTTGGTCGTCGAATCCCAAGTACTCACGGTCCGTTCTCAGGCTGTGGAAACCGACCCCCGTTCTCTCGGCCCGGGAGCCGTGGGTCGGGACAGACCGCCGGAGAGATTCGCCGGAAAGCCACGGTTCGTTGATATAGTTGGAAGTCCAACACTTCTGCATGTACGATACTATACTGGTAGCCACGGACGGCAGTGGGTCCGCGAACCGTGCAGTCACCCACGCGCTCGAACAGGCCGAACAGCACGGCGCGACACTGCACGCGATCTACGTCGTCGACACCGACCGCTACGCCGAGCCCGGGCTGAGTAGCATCGAACTGGAGACGGCCGACGTCGAAGACTGGGGGCACGAACAGCTCAACGAGGTCGCGGAGCGGGGCGATTCCCTCGGTATCGACGTCGTCACCCGGTGTTGCCACGGGAAGCCGAACGTGGAGATCATCGGCTACGCGGACGAGATAGACGCCGACCTCGTCGTGGTCGGCTACCAGGGCCACTCCCACACGAAGACCGACCTGATCGGGAGCGTCACCGACCGGGTCGTCCAGAACGCGGGTCGACCGGTGCAGGTCGTCTGACGGCCGATTCTGCCCCGGAGACCGCGACGGCCGCGGCGGTCCCGGTGACCGCGGCGGCCGCGGCGGCGCCGTTCGCGACGGGAGTCAGTCGCCCTCTCGTTCCCGGATCGAGAGAACGGGAACGTCCGAAAGCCGGACGACCCGTTCGGTGACGCTGCCGAGGAGATAGCGGTCGAGCCCCGTCCGGCCGTGGGTTCCCATCACGACGCAGTCCACGTCGGATTCCTCGGCGTACTCCGCGATCGCCCGGTAGGGGATGCCGCTGAGTACTGCCCCCTCGATCGCCGTCACGTCGGCGGCCTTCGCACGGGTGCGAACGTCGTCGAGGGCCTGCTCCCCGATCTCCTCGAGCGCGTCCAGTACCATCGCGACGTTGGCCCCGCCCCAGACGGCACCGCTGTCGACGACGTTGATAACGTGCAGGGTCGCGCCCGTCGACCGCGCCAGGTCGATCGCGTGGTCCGCCGCGGCGGCGGCACAGGAACTGCCGTCCGTCGGGACGAGGACGTCGTCGAACGCCGGGTCGACGACCGTGTCCTCGTGGACGGTCATCACTGGGATCGACGACTGGCGCAGCGTCAGCTCCGCGACGCTTCCCAGGACGAAGCGGTCGAGCCCGGTCCGGCCGTGGGTCCCCATCGCGATCAGGTCGATCTCGTGGTCCGTGGCGTACTGGAGGATCGCCTGGTGGACGGTCTCGCGTTTCTGGTGAGTCGCCGTCCGCGTTTCGACGCCGGCGTCGGCCGCCATCTCCGCGACGGTCGCGGTCGCCTCGTCGCCGTCCGTCGGTGGGGCGCCGCCGGCACCGACTGGCCGCTCGGTGGGTTCGCGAACGTGGAGCACGTGGAGTTCGGCGTCGAACCGGCGTGCGAGCGCGACTGCGGTCTCTCCCGCAGCGTCCGCGACGGTGCTGCCGTCCGTTGGAACGAGCAGTCGGTCGTACATGACTATCCTGGTCGTGGCAACGAGTCCCAATGTTGTAAACCCGGGTGCCAGCCCCGGGTGACAGCTCTCGATTGCGCGCGCCCGGATCAGCACTCGTCGTCCCAGTTCGGGCACAGATCCCGGGGACAGTTTAGTGGGAGACGGGCGAACGTTCCCGTATGGCACCCGTTCGCCGCCTCGTCGTCGACGTGCTGAAGCCCCACGACCCGTCGCTGGTCGCGTTCACCGAGCAGGTCAGCGAGACGGACAGCGTGGCGGCCGTGACCAGCTCGCTCATCGAACTCGACCAGGAGGTCCAGAACGTGAAACTCACCTTCGAGGGAGAATCGCTCGACGTCGACGCCGTCGAGGCGGCCGTCGAGGAACTGGGCGGCACCGTCCACTCCGTCGACCAGGTCGCCTGCGGCGAGCACGTCGTCCGGGATCACCCGACGCTGCAGGACCACTGATCCCCGTGGCGTCACCGCTCTCGGAGCTCCGTCGGTTGCTCGGCGACGAGGACGTCAGGTCGATTTCGCGGCGATACTTCGTCTCGAACGGGTTCGACGGGACGCTCACCTGCATCGGCGTCGTCGTCGGCGCCGTCCTCTCGGGCATCCCGGACGGGTTCACTGTCGTCAAGATCGGCCTCGGCGCGGCGGTCGGTCTGGGGACCTCGGCGGTGTGGAGCGTCTGGGAGATCGAACGCGCCGAGACGCGCGCGGAGATACTGCGCCTCGAACGGGCGATGCTGACCGACCTCGACGACACGCGCGTCCAGCGCGACCAGCAGGGGGCCCGACTCGTCCACGCCACGATGAGCGGGCTCGGGCCGCTCATCGGCGTCCTCGTCCCGCTGATCCCCTTCCTGTTCGAAGCGACCGTCCTCACGATGGTCGAGGCCGCCCTGATCTCGGTCGCGCTCGGCATCTCGATACTCGGCGCTTTCGGCGCCTACATGGGCTCCATCTCCGGCCAGCGCTGGTACGTCGCGGCGGGTCGGATGGCGCTCGCTGGGCTCGTCGTCGCCGTCATCAACGTCTTCCTCCCCGGATGAGCACGGAGACGTGACGTCAGCTGTCCGTCTTCGATTCGACCCTGGCCGTCAACTCGTCGGGGACGAGTCGGTAGAAATCGAACTCGACCTCCCGGAGCGGGCGGTGAAACACGTCGACGAAGGGGATGTCGACCCGGTCGAGCCCTGCCAGCGTCTCGGTGGCGATGCCCTCGTCCTCGACGTCCTCCAGCCGTCCACGCGCGACGACGCTACGCCACCGGCCGTCCTCGTCGGTGGTCACGAACGAGACGGGACGGTGTTCGAGTTCCCCTTTCGAGCCGTCCGCGCCCGTCGCCAGCCGGAAGTAAAACGTCGTCTCGGTCGCGTCGTAGCCGTACGACACCGGTACGGAGTGTGGCGGGTCGTCTGCCGCCGACGACAGGGAGATGACGCCGGTGCCGCCGTTCCCGAGGAACTCGTCCCGCGCAGCGTCGTCCATCTCGACGGGGCTGTCAGCGCTCATGCTAGAGACAACGGACAGACAGAGGATAAGTCCGTGGTCGGCCGTCGTCAGTCGGCCGTTGGTCGCGTTACTCGTCCGTCGACTGCTCGTCCGCGGAGACGGAGAGGACGGGCATCTCCGCTCGCGAGATCAGCTTCTCGGTCGTACTCCCGAGGAGGAGCCGGTCGAGTCCGGTCCGTCCCGCGGTCCCCATCGCGACGAGGTCGACGTCGTGGTCGTCCGCGTACGCCAGGAGGTCACGCGCCGGGAATCCCTCGCGGACCGTCGTCGTCACGTCGACGCCCGCGTCGTTCGCGCGGGTCGTGACGGCATCGACCGCCTCCTCGCCCGCCGTCCTGAGTTGCTCGACAAGCGTCGTCGGCGGCGTGACGCGCGGCGTCGTCGACGCGGCACCGACGTCGACGACGTGGACCGCGTGGATCCGGGCGTCGAACAGCGTCGCGATGGCGATGGCGTGGTCGGCGGCGGCGAGCGCGTGGTCGCTCCCGTCGACCGGGACGAGGACGTCGTCGTATCCGTCGTCGACGCGGCTTCGCTCGGTCTTCCTGACCGTCAGCACCGGCACGTTCGAGCGTCGGACGACGCGTTCGGCGACGCTCCCGGCGATGTACCGCCGTATCCCGGACCGGCCGTGGGTCCCCATCGCGATCAGGTCGATCCCGTGGTCGGCAGCGTAGTCGAGAATCGCGTCGGACGGCGTGCCCCTGACGACGTCGGTCTGGACGTCGTCCGCCTCGTCGAGCACGGCGTCGAGGGAGCGGATCGTCTCCTCGCCCCTGTCTTCGAGGCGCTCGATGAACTCCTTGTCGAGGCCCCCGGCGCTGAACGGGCCGGCCGCCTCGACGACATCGATCACGGTGACGACGTGCAGTTCCGCGTCGAAGGCCCGCGAGAGCGCGAGCGCGTGTGCTGCCGCGCGGGCGGCGTGTTCGCTACCGTCGGTCGGAACGAGGATGCGCTCGTACATGGAACGGTCTCGTGTGAAACGTGGGAGAGTGACAGTATAGTTCTGTTTACGGGCCGCTACGGTCCGACAGACGCGGCAGATCCGCAGGCCGACAGACCCGACAGATCCGGCCCGTCTCCCGTCGTCGTGACCGGATCTCCCCGTCGGCACAGAATCGCTCACTTGACGACCGTCACCGGAACGGGGGCGCGGCGGGTCACCGTCTCCGCGACGCTGCCCAGGAACGCCCGTCCGATCCCCTTCCGCCCGTGGCTGCCCATCACGACCTGGTCGACGTCGTGGTCCGACACGTAGTCGAGTATCTCGCGTGCCGGCTGGCCGACGACCGTAATCGTCGTGAGTTCTACGTCGTGGGACCCGGCCAGCTGCTCGGCTGCCGCGTGGATCTCGCTGGCTCGCTCCTGGGCGTCTTCGTACCAGTCCTCGGACACAGGCAGGCCCCCTGTTTCGACGTCGTAGACGGAGCTCACCGGGTCGATTACGTAGATCGTGGTGACGGACGCGGCGGGGAACTCTTCGAGCGTGTGTTCGAGTGCGCGCTCGGAGAGGGGCGACCCGTCGTAGGGGACGAGGATGCGGCGCGTCATCGGGTCACCGTTTGGGGCCCTGCGAGAATGAACGTGGTGCAAGCGACGGCGCTCGCAGCCTGGGGGTGGACGTGCGTGCCACCGGCCGTCAGTCCGACTGTCGCGGTCCGGTGCCAGTTAGACCGCCAGGACGACCAGGCCGGTGACGACGACGACGCCCAGCACGATGGCGACCAGACGCCCCAGTCGCGAGCTACCGAGGACCCACGCCAGGCCGGCCTTGACCAGCGTGTTCGCGATGGCCGCGACGACGATTCCCGTGGTCGCGACGTCCGTCGAGACCGTCCCCTCGGCCGCGAGCCTGCTCAGCGTGATCGTCATCGCGTCGACGTCAGCGAGTCCCGAGAGGAACGCAGTCGCGTACAGGCCCGACGTCCCGAGCCACTCGTTCGCGTACTCGGAGACGAGCAGGACGACCGCGAAGATCAGGCCGAACGCGAGCGCCGGCCGCAACCGGAACGGGTTCTCGAGTTCCTCCGGTTCGACGGTCTCGTCGGCGGCCGTCCGCCAGTACAGCACGCCGGCGGCGACGACGCCGACGGCGGTCATCACCAGCAGCGGCGGCGCCGCGCTCGCCAGCAGGCCCGGGTTGACGACCGCGATTTCGATGAGCGCGCGGGGGAACATGATGATAGACGCGACGACGACGGCGAAGGCACAGACGTGATACAGCGTCTCGTTCTCGGCGGACTTCTCGGCCATCGAGACGGTGGTGGCGGTCGAGGAGACGAACCCGCCGACGATGCCGGTCAGCGCGATGCTCCGTTCGGGACCGAGGAACTGGCCGAGCAGGTACGCGACGAAGCCCAGCCCGGTGACGAAGACGACCATGAGCCAGACGAATCGGGGATTGAGCCCGAACAGGACGTCCAGCGAACGGTCCGGTAGCGACGGGAGCACGACCAGCACGACGAGGATGAACTTCGCGGACGCGCGCCGCTCGGTCTCGTCGATCCGGTCGGCGAACGCGTGGATGGGGTCCTTGACCGAGAGGAGGACCGTCACCGCGCCGCCGACGACGACGGCGACCGTGGCGCCGGTCGGGGAGTGTATCGCCACGGCGCCCAGCACCGTCGTGAGGAGGGCGGCCAGCAGCGTCGTCAGGCCGACGTCCCGGCGGTACCAGACTTTCGCGACGTAGGCCACCGTCAGCGGCACGACGAGGACGCCGAGGGCGACCGGGAGCGCCGCCGGAAAAAAGAGCGCGACGAGCGCGCCGTAGAGCGCGAACAGCGGGAAGGTACGGCTCCCGGCGAACGTCCCGGCCGACTCGCTCTGTTCCCGTTCCAGCCCGATCAGCGCACCGATCCCGAACGCGACGAGCAGGTGCAGGAGGACGTCGAGGAGCGGGTCGGTTGCTGGATCGAGCATCGTGGAGAGTGGAGTGAAGTGGCGGTATCGACAGGCCCAGTGTTACGGGGGGTGCCGACTCGCAGGGATCACGTGGATTCGGCGCACGTTCGGCGGCCGTCCATGCAAATACGTACGAGAGGGGGCCAGATAAGTGATGACGGGCGTTCTCGGTCACGGGGATCGACCGGAGAGCCCATCGACTTGCCAGGCGAGCCCATCGACTTGCCGGGGGAACCGTCGGCCTACTGCGCCGGGCCAGTGTCGAGACGGTACCGGAGAACCCCGCACTGCTATACAGCACGGCCACGTCACGCCGGTAGACAGATCGATGGACCTCGGCTTCGAACGGGTACGGGCGCTCGTCGGCGACGTTCGGCTGTTCAGGTCGTCCCGTACCCGGCGCCGGTTCCTGATCCACGCCGCCGTCCTGCTCGTCGTCGTCGCCGTGGCGGTCCTCTTCATCCGTCGGTACGTACCGATACTGACGGACGCGATGGCGCTCAGAACGGTGATCCAGGGGTTCGGCGCCCTGGGGCCGCTGGTGCTGGTACTCCTGCAGGCGATACAGGTCGTCGTCGCACCGGTCCCGGGCCAGGTCCTGGCCATCGTCGCCGGGTTCCTCTACGGCGCGTGGTGGGGGACGCTGTACAACATGATCGGGATCACGCTCGGCAGTACGGTCGCGTTCTGGTTCTCCCGCCGCTACGGCCGTCCGTACGTCGAGCGCATCGTCCACCCGGACATCCTCGACAGGTTCGACGGGGTCGACGACGACCGGACCCGGGCGGCACTGTTCGTCTTCTTCCTCCTCCCCGGGTTGCCCGACGACGCGCTCTGTTTCGTCGGCGGCCTCACCAGGCTCCCGCTCTGGCAACTCGTGGTGATCGCGGCCGTCGGCCGGGCGCCCGCGTTCTTCCTCGTCAACGTCGTCGGCGAGTACCTCGGCGCCGGACGCTTCGCAGCCGGACTCGCACTGGCGGCGCTCGTCGTCGCGATTTCGGTGCTGGCGTACCGCTATCATCAGGAGATACTCGCGTACTTCGAGGCGTGACCGCGTCGCTCGTCCGATCGCGGAAGCCCGCCCACGGAAGCGACCGGGCATTCCCCGTTTGCGGGAATCCCCCACAGCTAGTTTACGCTACGGTGACATGTAGAACCATGACGTACGATTTCGAGGGGCAGACGGCGATCGTCACCGGCGCGGCGTCGGGCATCGGACGAGAGACCGCCGAGCAGTTCGCGGCGGGCGGCGCGAACGTCGTCGTCACCGACGTCGACGCCGGGGGCGGCGCAGAGACCGTCGAACGGATCGAATCCGCGGACGGGACGGCTACCTTCGTCGAAACGGACGTGAGCGACGCCGGCGACGTCGAGGCGATGGTGCAGGAAGCGGTCGACGCGTACGGCGGCGTCGACGTCGCCGTCAACAACGCGGGGATCGAAGGGGAGACCGAGCCGCTGGCCGACCTGTCGGAAGACGCCTGGGATCGAGTCCTCGACGTCAACCTGAAAGGCCTCTGGCTGTGTATGAAGCACGAACTCCCGGAACTCGTGGCCGGCGAGGGCGGCGCCATCGTGAATCTCTCGTCCATCGCGGGGCTCGTCTCCGCGGGGGGCGCGCCGTACGTCGCCAGCAAGCACGGCGTGATCGGGCTCACGCGCGTCGCCGCGACGCAGTACGCGGGCGACAACGTCCGCGTCAACGCGGTCTGTCCCGGCGTCATCGACACGCCGATGGTCGACCGCGCAGGCGAGGCCGACCCCGAGGCGATCGACCAGTTCGTCGGGATGCAACCCCTCGGCCGCAAGGGGACCCCCGAAGAGGTGGCCAGCGCCATCGTCTGGCTCTGCTCCGGGGAGGCGTCGTTCGTCACCGGGAACGCCTACCCCGTCGACGGCGGCTACCTGGCCCAGTGAGGAGTCCGCCTCCGCCGCCGTCTCCGTCGGTTCCGGGCGGTGGAGACTACCTGAACTGTTGTTGGAGTGATAGTATTTGGGGACAGCAGTCCAAGCACCGGTATGGTACACAGCCCAGGGACGCCGTCTCCGCGGGTGGACGACGTCGTCGAGTGGCGTCGAGTAGCCCGCGAATCGACCGCCGGATCGAATCCCGGAGTGAGCGTTCGACTGGCCTGATCACAGATGACGCAAACGATTCTCGTTCCGATGGACTACTCCGAGCTGTCGAAAGAGGCGCTGCGGACGACGCTCTCGCTGCACCCCGACGCCGAGGTGGTCGTCCTGCACGTCATCGACTGGCACGCGAGCGACATGGGTCCGGGTGGATGGGGGTCGACGCCTCACGACTGGGACGACTGGCTCGACGAGGCCCACGAGCACGCGGACGGACTCTTCGAGGAAGCCCGGGACATCGCGGCGGAGTACGACGTCGAGATAACCACCGAGACGACGGTCGGTGAAGACGCGCAGAGCATCGTGTCCTACGCCGAAGAGCACGACGTCGACCTGATTGTCATGGGGAGCCACGGCCGGTCGATCCCCGCCAGAATCTTGCTCGGCAGCGTCGCCGAGACCGTCGTCCGCCGGGCCCCGGTCCCCGTGCTCGTCGTCCGCTAGTCGACCCGATCGAGGTGGTGTGAGCCTCGACAGCCGTCGTCCAGGTGGAGAATGTGGCGGACAGGGCTCGCGGGACCGGTCCGTGCGTCCCCAACAGTCATCATCGGTGGGGCCGAAATGTACAGTATGGCCTATACAACACAACAGCGTGTCGCAGGATCGTTCGACGACGTCGTCGACGCGACGGTCGACGCCCTCGGAGACGAGGGGTTCGGCGTCCTCTGTGATATCGACGTGCAGGCGACGTTCGCGAAGAAACTCGACGAGGAGTTCCGGCAGTACCGGATCCTCGGCGCGTGCAACCCCGGCCTCGCACGCGAGGGACTCGACGCGGAGATCGAACTCGGTGCGCTGCTCCCGTGTAACGTGATCGTCTACGAGTCCGAGGACGAGACCGGGGGCGAAGACGGCGCAGTCACCGTGAGCGCCGTCGATCCGGCACAGCTGGTCGGGATCGCCGACAATCCCGCGCTCGAATCCATCGCGACCGACGTCAGTGGCCGGTTCGAGCGCGTACTTGATGCGATCGACGACGAATTCGAATCCCCGGTGGAGGCCTGAGGGATGTCCTCGCCGACCGAACTCGATGCGGTGTCAGTCGTGCTCCTCGTCGTCGGAGCGATCGTCGCGCTCCCGATGATCGTGATGGCACTCGGTTTCGGCGGCATGATGGGGTACGGCGGGATGATGGGCGGCGGAGCGATGGGCGCCGGGAGTGGGTGGTGGCCGCTGTTCGGTCTGCTCGTCCCACTGCTCTTCCTGCTGGTTCTCCTCGGCGGCGGCTACGTTCTCGCCAGGCGTCTGGTCAGTGATCGACCGTCTCGGGACGCCGCCCTGGAAGAACTCCGCGTCGCGTACGCTCGCGGGGATCTCACCGACGAAGAGTTCGAGACCCGCCGCGAACGACTCGAACGGTCGGAGTAATGTAACAGAAGTCGGCCGGTCCGTCGCCGCTCACAGGTCCGTCTCGGCCGTCGGATCGCCGTCGGCCTCGACGACGTCCTTCCGGGCGACGACGTCGATGGTCGTGTCGGCTCCGATGGCCGCCCCGCCGTCGATCCGTTCGACGCGGAGGACGACGTCTTCCGGGCTCGCACAGCCGCAGTTGACGAACTCCGCCCACTCGTCGCCGACAGCGACCGGACCGGCGTGGGCGTAACGAAGGTATCGCAGATAGGTCGGGTCGGTCATGCCGTCCCGGAGCCAGGCGCTGTCGGCGATCCACCAGCTGTCGTTCTCGTCGGGTTCCGCCTCCGGTGCCCGGAACGAGACGACGACGCGGTCGGCCTGGTCTGGGACCGCCGACGGGTCGATCCGGTCCTCAGGTCGTCGGTCGACTCTGTTGTCGGTACCGTCGTCGTTCGTCTCGTCGACCCTCTCGTCGGTGCCGCTGGTGGCCGACGGCATCAGTCGTCGGCCTCCGAGGCGGTCGTGGCGGCAGTGGTCGTCGCCGCAGCGTCGGGCGTGGATTCGAGGTACTCCTCGGCATCGAGGGCCGCCATGCTCCCCATCCCGGCGGCGGTGACCGCCTGCTGGTACTCGGTGTCCATCACGTCGCCCGCGGCGAAGACTCCCTCAACCCCGGTCGCCGTCGTCGCCCACGCCTCGTCGGGGGCGAGCGTCTCGACGTAGCCGTCGTCGTCGAGTTCGACCGGCGTGTCGCGGAGGAAGCCGGTGTTGGGCTCGTGGCCGATGGCGTAGAACACGCCGCCGACGTCGACGTCGCGGACGGTGACGTCCTCGTCGCCCGACTCGTAGCGGTCCACCGGGTAGCCGTCCGGGTGGGAGACCAGCGTCGCGCCGGTGACGCCCTCGGACTGGGAGCCGTCGATGGCCAGGAGTTCCGTGTTCCAGGCGAACTCGACGTCGTCGTGCTCGCGGGCGCGCTCGGCCATAATCTCCGAGGCCCGGAGCTCGTCCCGGCGGTGGACGACGGTCACGCTGTCGGCGAACTTCGCGAGGAAGGTCGCTTCCTCCATCGCGCTGTCGCCGCCGCCGACGACCAGGACGTCGTCGCCGCGGTGGAACGCGCCGTCGCAGGTCGCACACGTCGAGAGGCCGTAGCCCATCAGTTCGTCCTCGCCGTCGGCGCCGACCCAGCGCGCGCTCGCGCCGGTGGCGACGATCAGCGAACGGGTCCGCAGGGTCTCGCCGTTCGACAGCGAGAGCTCTATCGGTCGCCCGTCGACGTCGGCCGACTCGATGGCCCCGTGCTGGAACTCGGCGCCGAACTCCTCGGCCTGTGCTTTCCCGCGCTGGATCAGCTCCATCCCGCCGACGCCCTCGGGGAAGCCGAGGTAGTTCTCGACGTCGGTCGTGAGCGTCAGCTGGCCGCCGGGCTCGTCGCCCTCGAGGACGAGGGGGTCGAGGTCGGCACGGGCGGCGTAGACCGCCGCCGAGAGGCCGGCGACGCCCGATCCAGCGATCACGAGGTCGCGTGTGTCCGTGCTCATTTACGCCGTATAGTTCTCGATCAGCGCGCGGAGCTGGTCTTCGCCCTGGAGGCCGACGATCTCCTCGACCTGCTCGCCGTCGGCGAAGAGGACGAGCGTCGGGACGCCGCGGACGCCGTAGGCGGAAGCGAGGCGCTGGTTGGCGTCGACGTCGACCTTCGCGACCGTCGCGTCCGTCTCGGCGGCGAGTTTCTCGACGACGGGTTCGAGCATCTGGCACGGGCCACACCAGTCGGCGTAGAAGTCCGCGAGGACGACCTCCCCGGTGTCGACGAGTTCGTCGAGCTGGGTCTGGCCGTCGACGTGGACCGGTTCGTCTGTGGTGCCCCCACTGGTCTCGGTTGCGTTCTCAGCTGTCATCACTCTCTCTAGGGGCCGGGAGTAGTTAAGGGTTTTGGGCCAATCATACAATACTGTATGCCGTCCGCCCTGTGCCGCTGGGGCCGCGGACGAGAACGTCACGGAGACCGGTCTTCGGGTGTTCCCGGCCGCTCCGTACGCTGGGTTCCGTCGACGCGGGCGGCCACCAGCTGGTCGACGTTGTAGAGGAGGACGCCGACCGAGAGCAGCGTCGTCCCCAGGTACACGATGAAACCGGGCGGTCCGCCGAGCGTCGTCCCGACCAGGCCGCCGACCGTCCCGACGACCGTCAACTCGATCCACGTGACGAGAATCCGGGAGAGCAATTCAGTCATCAGTAGGACTCCTCCGGGTCCACGGGACCGCTGAACGCCGAGTAGAGGACGACGAAGTACCCGAACACCAGCGGGAGCAAGAGGAGGGTGCCGACGGACAGTATCTGGAGCGAGAGCGGCGAGACGATGGCTTCCTGGATGGTCAACCCGGTCGCCCGGTCCACGTAGGGGAAGGAGAGCGTCGCGACGAGGGCGACGAGGCCGTAGACCAGCCCGCCCGTCGCCGCGAACGCGAGGTAGTGACGGTCGCGTCCGAGCGCGACGGCGTACCCGACGGCGAACAGGACCGTCAGGGCGACCAGGGCGAGCGCGAGCGGGGACGTGAGTTCGGGACGGACGGCGGGCGTCGTCGCGTAGATAACGCCAAGCGACGCCACCGCGAGCGCGACGTACGCGACAACGGCCCGTCGCCCGCTCCGTCGGAGGTCGGCCTGCAGGTCGCCCCTGGTCTTCAGTCGGAGGAACGCCACCCCGTCGACGACCGTCAGGGCGACGACGGCGAGTCCCACGACGACCCCCGGGAGCGTCAGCGTCCGCGTGGCCCCGAGCACCCAGTTCGCCGTGAACAGGCCCAGCAGGAAGGGGGCGGCCACGCTCCCGACCACGAAGGCGCGGCCCCACCACCGGCGCCAGGCCTCGTCGTGGCGTTGCTCGTACAGTTCGGGAGCCAGCCCACGCAGGATGAGCGCCCCGAGGATGGCGAACATCAGCAGGTAGTGCCGGCTAAAGAGTGCCGCGTAGACCCGGGGGAACGCGGCGAACAGCGCGCCGCCGAAGACGACCAGCCACACCTCGTTCCCGTCCCAGAACGGCCCGATGCTGGCGATCAGTTGCTCCCGTTCGCCGTCGTCCGCGCGTGTCGCGAACAGCGCACCGACGCCGAAGTCGAACCCGTCCAGCAGCAGAAACGTCGCGAGGATGAAGAACACGAGGCCGAACCAGAGCTCCGGGAGCGGCAGGGTCGCGAGCGTATCGGCCAGCAGGGGGCGGAACTCAGTCATCGGCGGTCCCCTCCGCCGGGGTCGCCGGGGCGGCCTCGCGCGTTCGCAGTTCCGCGCGCTTCGGTGGGCCGGCGCGGATGATCCGGACGATCACGTAGGTGTACAGCGAGAGCAGGCCGAGGTAGACCACCGCGAACCCGGCGAGCGTCAGGGTCGCCTCACCTCCCGTCAACCCGGGCGAGACGCCGTCTGATGTGCGGAGGACGCCCTGGATGACCCACGGCTGGCGACCGACCTCGGTGACGATCCAGCCCAGTTCCACGGCGAGGATGCCCAGGAGCGACGACAGCATCAGCGCCTTGTGGAGGAGGTCGTCCTCGTAGAGTTCACCCCGCCACCAGCGATAGACGCCCCAGAACCCGAGCAGGATGAACCAGAACCCCAGCGCCACCATGATCCGGAACGACCAGAACACGATGGCGACCGGCGGCGCGTCGTCGTACTCGTTCAGTCCCGTGATGGTCGCCCCCGGATCGCCGCCGCTGGCCAGCCACGAGGCGCCGCCGGGGATGCCGATGCCGAAGATTTCCTTGGCCTTCGGGTCGGTCAGGTCGCCCAGGTCGGTCGGGAAGGCGACGATGTACTCGGGGACGTACGAGTCCGTCTCCCAGACCGCCTCCATCGCGGCGAACTTCTGGGGCTGGGTCTCGTAGACGTGGCGGGCGTAGAGGTCGCCGTGGATCGCCTGGAGCGGCGCCGTGATCACGAGCGCGATCAGGGCGATCTTCAGTGTGGTCTCCCAGAACGAGACGCCCTCGACCGGGTACCCCCAGACGTGGTGGCGGAACACGTAGTAGGCGGCGACGCCCGCCATGAACAGCGCGACAGAGAGGACGGCGGCGTTCTGCATGTGGACGAACATGTAGGGAAAGCGCGGGTTCAGGTACGCCGCCGCCGGGTCGGTGAGGGTGACGATCTCACGACCGCCGCGCTCGACGAGCTCGTAGCCCCGCGGCGTCTGCATCCACGAGTTGGCGACGAGGATCCACACCGCCGAGAGCCAGGTCCCCAGCCCGACCGCCACCGAGGAGACGAAGTACAGGGCGTCACTGACGCGTTCCCGCCCGAAGACGAACACGCCGAGGAACGTCGCCTCCAGCATGAACGCCATCATCCCCTCCAGCGCGAGCGGGCCACCGAACAGTTCCCCAGCGACCGCCGAGAACGCCGCGAAGTTGGTGCCGAACTCGAACTCCAGGACGATGCCGGTCACCGTCCCCACGACGAAGGAGACGGCGAACACCTTCGTCCAGAACCGCCGGAGCTGTTCGTACACCGGCGGCCCCCCGCGGACCTCCCGCCACGTGAAGTAGACGAGAAACGGCGCGAGTCCCATGCTCATCACGGGGAAGATGATGTGGACGATCGTGGTCAGTGCGAACTGGAGCCGACTGGCGATCACTGGGTCGATCATGGGTGGGGAAGTGAGGGCGCACGCTCGAACCGACGGATCCGATCGTCGCTACGTAGGCGCTGGTACAAGTAACTCGTCGCGACGAATCCCGGGAAGTAAGATCAGCCGAACATGTTTTATTCCTCGAAATAGAGTCCGACCGTTGGTCACCGTCGCCGCCCTCGCTGGTGGTCGACGTCTGCGGCTCACGACGGCACCGCTCACTCGCTGGAACGTGGCCGTCGCGTTCGACTGGATAGCAAGACCGGCTGGAAAATAGAACCTCGTAGGGGCGCGAGGGGTGGAAAACGAGGGACCGGTGGCGCCTATACGGGAAGCGGTGGCGCCTATACGGGAAGCGGTGGCGCCTATATGGGGCGGTGGCGCCTATACGGGGCGGTGGCGCCTCACCCTTCGACGGGCGCGGCCGTCTCGGTCTGCTCGTACTTGTCCTCGAACTCCTGAATGAGCTGGCCCATCTTGGCGTACCAGTCGTTGAGCATCCGCTGCATGTCGTCGGCGATGTTCGAGGGGTCGGTCGGAAGGTAGACGTGGTAGTAGCCGCCCTGCTCGTAGTTGATCTGTTCTTTCTGGATGAAGCCCGTCTGGAGCAGGCGCTGGACGGCGCGGTAGGCGGTCGACCGTTCGCGGTCGACGGCCTCGGCGATCTCGTCGACCGTGAGCGGTTCCTCGGAGCCGACGAGCGCCTGGAAGCACTCCCTGTCGAGCTGTTTGAGTCCGTGGAAACACTCGAGGAGCCCCTCGCACTCCATGTCCTGCTGGAGTTGTTCCGACATCGAATCTGGCATCTGTATCGAACCTAGGTAATCGGTATACCGTTAAAAGACTTGTGTATAGATCGCACAATGCTGCGCCAGAATGCGACGTCAGTCCTAGTCCAGCGCGTGTGAGGGTGACCCGGACTCCTCGCGGAGCGCGGTGACGCTGCTGTACACCACAGCCCCGCTGACCAGGAGCGCCGAGCCCAGGATCAACACCAGACTGACGGTGTCGAAGACGCCGATGCCGTAGACGTTTCCGATTTCACGCACGGCCACGGCGAGCGAGCCACCGAGTAGCATCAGGCCGAAGTACACCTTGATATCGCCCTCGTCGACGATGCTCGTCGCGGCGGAGCCGACCCGGGCACCGAGTGCGCTGCCCGCCAGCAGCGGCAGCACGATGGAGAGGTCGACGCCGCCGTCCATCGCGTAGAGGAAGCTGCCGATCCCGCCCGAGAAGACGATCTCGAACAGGTCGGTCCCGACCGCGATGGGCACCGGGACGCCGATCAGGTAGAACAGCGCGGGCATGCGGATGAAGCCGCCGCCCACGCCGAGGAAGCCCGACAGGAGCCCGGTCGCGAACGCGACGCCGAGGATCATCCACAGCGAGACCGAGACCCCGCCGCGGAGTGAGATCATCGGCGGCACGCGATAGGACTGGATCGTCTTCGCGATGTCGGGGATGTCGTCGGCGTCGACGTCCGCGTCGGCCGCGTCGTGGTCGACGCCGCCGTCACCGTCGCCCTTCAGCGCTTCGTAGGTCACGAAGAGCCCGATTCCGCCCAGCAGGAAGACGTACGTGACGCTGATGATGCTTCCCGCCATACCGAGTTCCTCGAGGTGGAGGACGACCTCCTTACCGACCTCGATACCGGCGGTCGTCCCGGCGATCATCAACACGCCGAGCTTGTAGTCGACCTGCCCGAGGTCGCGGTGTTTCAGCGTCGCGATGACGGACGTCCCGAAGACGAACGCGAGTCCGCTCCCGACCGCGACGCGCGAGGGGTACCCCATGACCAGGAGGGCTGGCGTCACGAGGAACGACCCGCCCATCCCGAAGAACCCGAACAGAACGCCGATCAGAAGGCCGAACCCGACGAACAGCACGAGCACGGCCAGGCTGATTCCGAATACGTCCATGTTAGTTGTTCTCTATGCGCTCGATCAGTCGATTTCCGACTACCTGTTCCACGAAGCCGTAGCCGACGTAGAGGATCATCGCCTCGAAGAGGACCGCCCCGATGAGGACACCGGCCTGTACCGCCGGTGAGAGCGTTCCGACCTCGATCATCGCTGTCGACCTCCGAATGTGAATGGTTTTGTGAATATCATACCGTTCTGCTCGCTCGATGCTAGCCGGAGGGTGGTAATAGGAGTTTTGGAAAAGACGTACAATATTACTGCAGCGGATGGCACGGGAAACCCACGGAGATATTCTCGTACGTTACGTGAATACGGCCCGATTCGCAGTCCGTCGAAACGAGGGCGAAATAGCCCGAAAATTCGTCACGCGCGCCGTCCAGGAGCGATTCGAAACGCGCACCCCACGCCGGTCGAGGATGTGCGGGTTGCGCTCGAACGCGAGGGGAGAGCGTGACAGGGGACGGCTGTGCGGCGCCAGTGACGGGCCCATGTATTGTGGAATCAAAACAATATTATACGACGGGCGCGACTGTTCGATCATGAGAGCGATCTACGCGACCGACCTCTCGGCGGCGAGCGAAGCGGCAATCGAGAACGAGACCTGTCTCGAGTGTCTCCAGCGCATCGGCGTCGAGACGATTCACCTGGTCACGGTCGTTCCCTCGAACGTCCACGCCGGGATGCCCGGGATGGACCTCGAAGGGCGACGCGAGCGCGGGCTCCGGCAGTACGCGAACGTCATGGAGAACGCCGGCTTCGACGTCGAGACCCACGTCGTCAGGGGGACGCCACACCGCCGGATCAACGGCATCGCCGAGACCGTCCGCGCCGACCTGACCATCGTCGGGTCGCGCGGCCAGAGTCCCCTCGAGAACCGCGTCATCGGGTCGACGGCGCGAAACCTCGCCAGGTCGACCGTCGTGCCGCTGCTGGTCAACCGCATCGAGCGCGCCGAGGACGAACCCGAGGTGCTTCACGAGCACCTGTTCCAGCGCGTCCTCTACGCCACCGACTTCTCCGAGAACGCCGAGCGGGCCTTCGACGCGTTCTCCTACCTCCGGCACGCGACCCAGGAGGCGACGCTCGTCCACGTCCGGTCGCCGAAGGACCAGGGCGCCGAAGACCCCGAGGACCGGCTCGCCGATCTCGCGTCGACGCTCGAAGACTGGGACATCGAGACCGAGACCCGGGTCCGCCAGGGCGACCCGGCCGACGAAATCCTCGCCGTCGAGGACGAGGTGACGCCCACCACGACGCTGGTCGGGTCACGGGGTCGAAGCCGCCTCCGCCGGCTGATGCTCGGGAGCGTCTCCGAGGAGATCGTCGCCCGGGCCGACGGGAACGTCTACCTGGTGCCGCCGCCGCGGACGGCCTGACCTCGTCGGGAGGTATCGCGGGGCGAAACGCTGTCGGATCTTTTTCTCTCGTCCGGACGGCGTTTCGCTGACGGTGTCGTGGACGTGTCCGACTGCTCGAATTCAACTAGTACAGGTAGAGCCCTCGTAGTGCGTTGGTTACGCTTCGATGGTGGCAGCGAGGAAAACAGGCGTATACCAGCCCCGGAAGGAATCCAGAGACACCCCTCTATCGATGTGTTTCGCGGAGCCGGTCCGCAGGAACACACCGGTCTCGATGTGTTCAATATATCACCCCTACGCACAACCGCGGGTGTCAAAAAGGCAGGGTGCTGAAATAATTCTGTGTGCGCCAGATATATCACAGAGAATGGCGATAGTAGGTGTATGGATACGACCGATACGTCCGACAGGATGCCCGGTGAGGACGAGGAGCCACCTGACTTCGATGCGTGGGAGTCGCCGGAGGAACTGCTGAAGGGCGGCCCGACGAGAGAGCGGCTGCTCGATGTCGTGATGCAGTTGCGGGAGCCGACGAAGGTATCGGAGATAGCCGAGCGTGCGGACTGTGACACGGAGACTGCGCGTGATTATCTCGGCTGGTTTACGGAGATGGGAATGGTTCGTGAGCTATCGGGTCGGCCTGTGCGGTACGAGCGGAACGATTCGTATCTACGGTGGCGCAGAGTCGAGCAGATCCGCGAGCAGTATTCGGAGACGGAAATCGTCGAGCGACTCAAGGATACACTCGACACGGCAGAAGCGTACCGGGAGCGCTTCGATGCGGAATCTCCCGGCGAAGTGTCGCTGGTCGATGCAGGTCGCGAAGCCGCTGTCGAGGACGTCTGGGAAGCGATCTCTGACTGGAAGACGGTCGAGGAGCGTGCGGCGTTGCTAGATGCGGCACGTCGTGACGATCTGTCGGGTGGGCGCGCTGGGAGAGTCAATGCCTGAGGATACGACAGGTGGTGTCGGTGGTATCGATAGTGACGTGTTAGAGCGGATCGGTCGGCGGTTGCGCGGGAGCGCCCGGTTCTCGAGCGTCGAGTACTGGCCTCCGTACGCGCCAAACGCCATCGTTGCAGAGTTCGATACGGGGTATTTTCCAGCAGGTGTGGAGCGTGCGTATCTTCGGATTCGCTGGTTCGAGACGGACGATTTCAACGTGCATTACTCGGAGCAGTATCGCGATGGGGAGTCGTGGGAGTGCCGGTGGGACAGGCATCCGAACAGTCACAACGACCGGGAGCATCTGCATCCGCCGCCAGATGCGGCGACGCCGGGTGAGGATGCGACGTTTGCTGGTGATTGGCGGGCGGTGATTTCGCGTGTACTGTCGGAGTTAGATGCGCGAATTCAGTCGTTCTGGGACTGAGATGTGGGAGCATTCACGTCAGGCGACTCGCAGGACGGCCATCGACCCGTAGCCGAGTGCGAACGCCAGGGCGAACGAACCGACCCACGCGCCGACGGTCACGAGGATCTTTCGCGCGCTGAGCGCGTCGCTGCCCCCGACCGCGGCGCCGCTCCCGATGATCGCGCTGACGATGATCTCGTTGAACGAGACGGGGACGCCCAGGAAGACGGCCAGCTGGGCGATGAGAAACGCCGGGACGAGCGCGGAGATAGACCGGCGCGGTCCCAGCGAGGAGTAGTCCTGCGAGAGGGATTTGATCATCCGCGGCGCGCCGGTCCAGGAGCCGACCAGGATGCCGACCCCGCCACCGACGAGGACGACGAACGGTGATATCGCACCGACGTCGTCGAGGATGGGCAGCAGCGGCCCGACGGCCAGTCCGACCTGGCTCCCGCCCGCGGAGAAGGCAACCAGCGACCCCAGGCTCAGCAACACCCGTCGCAGGCCGCCGGCTTCGTCCCGTCGGATGTCCGCGTAGACGAGCGTGGCGATGGCGGCTGCCGCCAGCACCGACAGGCCAACGGCGACGAACACGCCGTCGGCGCCCAGCAAGCGCTGGCTGGCCTCGACGAGCGACCCCGCCGACCCGTCCGAGCCGAGAAACGAGAACCCGACGTTCGCCATCACGGCGCCGACGAGACCGGCCAGCGCGGCGACGCTGAACCGTTCGGGGACGTCCGCCCGGGGGAGGACGCTGGCGATGGCGTAGGCGATCCCGCCGCCGACGAACGGCGTCAGCGCCCAGACGGCGCCGATCTGCTGGTACTTCGCCCAGACCGGTGTGCCGCCGAGTGCGAGGCCGACGCCGACGACCGCGCCGGTCACCGTGAACGCCGTCGCGATGGGGTAGCCAGTCTTGATCCCGACGGCCATCAGCCCGGCGCCGATGGCCAGCGCGACGATGACGCCCGTCGCGGGGAGGCTGACGCCGCCGACGAGGCCGCGGCCGACCGCCTCCGAGACGTTCGCGCCCTGGGTGACGGCGCCGGCGAAGCCGAAGACGCCGACGACGAAGGCGGCCCGCATCGTCGTGATGGCGTTGGCCCCGACGGCGGGCGCGAACGGCGTCGCGCCGCTCGACCCGGCGCCGATGACCCACGCCATGAACAGACTCGCGACTGTGGCGACGACGAACAGGCCGACGATAGCGAGTTCCATTACTGGTGTAGCCTGAAAGAATTCGAGTCAGTCAGTCGGTCAGTCGGTCAGTCGGTCAGTCGATCAGTCAGTCAGTTAGTCCGCGCCCGCTGGCGTGGGCTCGCCGGTGGCCGCCCGACTCCGCCAGCGACCCTGGAGGTACGCGCCGAGGAACATCCCGGCGAGCGCCCAGAGGATGGCGACGTTGCCGGTGCCGAGGCTGGCGTAGGCGGCGCCGGGGCAGATGCCCGACAGCCCCCAGCCGACGCCGAAGATGGCGCCGCCGACGAGGACGTTCCGGTCGAAGGGTTTCAGCCGGCGTTCGTAGCGGTCGCCGGTCAGCGGGGCGCTGTCGCGTATCCGGGGCATCACTGCGAAGGCGATGCCGGAGACGATGGCCGCGCCGAACATGACGAACAGCAAGCCGAAGTCTTCGAACTGGAGGAAGTCCAGCACGACCTCCGGCCGGGCCATCTGGCTGAAGCCGAGCCCGAAGCCGAAGATCACGCCGCCGACGAGTATCAGCGGCATGAACAGCGGATGACGATCCTGAGTCATGCTACGGACTCACCCCCAGTGCAGCGACGACCTGGGCCGTCCCGATGGCCACCGTCAGGAACGTGATCACGCCGACGATGGACGTCTTCGAAGCCGATCCGACGCCGCAGACGCCGTGTCCGGACGTACAGCCCTTGCCGACCCGGGTGCCGATGCCGACGAGGATGCCGCCCAGGAACAGGCGCCAGGGCTGGACGTCGGTCATCCAGAGGGTGACGCCGGCGACGTCGTAGAGCTGTCCGGTCGTCCCCGGCTGGTAGAGCGAACTCGTCACCAGGCCGGACTGGAACGTCAGCGCGAACACCGCGGCGCCGAGGACGATGCCGAGCGTGAAGACGACGCGCCAGTCGCGCGAGGAGACGTACTGCTGGAACCGGGACTGGTCGGAGACGTACGACAGCGTCGACTCGAGGAAGGTGCTCGCCCCGGCGGCGATCCCCGTCCCGAGGTAGATGACGACGGCACCGAGGCCGACGAGTAACCCACCGACGGCGTAGCGACTGACCCCGTTCGGGAACAGCTCGGCGGTCAGTTGCAGTGGGACTGGTTCGATCACTGGTGGATACCCGCGTCAGTCACCGGCGAGCGACTCCTGGCTCGCGGCGCAGTTGTTCGGTCCGAGTTCGAGCGTGAACGCTTCCTCGTCGTCGACGGCGTTCTGACCCAGGTTCGTCGCGATGATGTCCTCGTAGTTGGCCGGCCGTGGCGGCATGTCCGAGAGGATCAGGTCGACGAACTCCTGTTCGTCCATCGTGAGCGCGGCCATGTCTGCGACGAGGTCGCCGATGGGCGCGGTGTAGGTGCCGTCGTCGGCGGGTTCTGCCGAGTCGCTGAAGTGGGCGCCGCCGACGAGCGTGTCGTCGGGCAGCGAGAGGACGCGCTCCTGCAGGGACTCGTAGAGCATCCGCGCCGCCTCGGGCGCACCGTCGTCACCCTCTTCGAGGTCGGGGCGGGCGACGCTCTCGACGAACAGCCCGTCGCCGGTGGCGAGGAGGCTGTCGTCGAGGAGGTAGGAGGTCATCCCGGTCGTGTGGCCAGGCGTGTAGACGGCCTCGATAGTCGCGTCACCGACCTGGAAGGTGTCGCCGTCGGCGGCCGTGGTCAGTTCGTCCGCGTAGGTGACGCCGCGGTCGACGGCGGCCTCGGGAATGACGCCCTCGACTCCCTGGTCGTCCAGGTCTCTCACTCCAGAGATGTGATCCGCGTGCACGTGCGTGTCGAGTGCGTACTTCAGGTCGACGCCCAGCTCGTCCGCGTCGGCGAGGTAGCGGTCGGTAAACGCGCGCAGCGGGTCGACGATGGCAGCCTCGCCGTCGTCGTAGAGCAGGTAGCCCAGACAGCCCGAGGAGGGGCGCTGGTACTGGACCAACGTGCCGGCGCCGTCGTAGCCGTCGACCTCGACGGCCTCGTAGATGCGCGCCCAGCCGTTCATGCCGTCTTCGAGGTGGTTGACGTCGTACCCGCGTTCCGCGAGCGTGCCCGCGACGAACTCGCTGGCGCCGCCTTTCGCACACAAGACGGTGACCTCGCGGTCGTCGGGGATCTGTTCGAGTACCTCGTCGTCGATCTCGTCCTCGAGGAAGTGGAAGTAGGGGGCGTTGATCGACTCGACGGTGTCGCCGTCGATCCGCCACTCCTCGTAATCGGATTGCATCCGCGCGTCGAGGAGCGTGACGTCCTCGCCCGCGTCGATGCGTCCTTTCAGCGTTTCCGGTTGGACCGTCTCGACGTCCGCGTCCGGCGTCGGGAAGTCTTCTGGATTCATTTCGTACACTGCCTTCTATCGGACGGGTATACAAAAGGGTTTTCATAGTAATTCGAATTCTGCACAATACCGTTGCCCCACACCCGGGCGAGATGGGTGAATACACCGCATCCCCCCGTAATATGGTGGGTAGATCCGGCATACCCCCCGCCGTAGTAATTCGCACATCCCACAAGAATCGACATCCTTTTACCTCCGACAATAATATTGTGAGGTAGCTCCAATACAGAGCAACAGAGATTACAGATCATGAGTGCAGAATTCGACATCACGGAGACGCTCGACGTCAAAGGTGCATCGTGTCCCATGCCGGTCGTCAAGACGAAGTCCGCCATCGACGAGCTCGCGGAAGGCGAGGTCCTCGAGGTACTGGCGACAGACTCCGGTAGCATGAGCGACATCGACGGCTGGGCCCAGGGGACGAACGGCGTCGAACTCCTCGACCAGGTCGAGGACGGCGACGTCTACAGACACTACGTGGAGAAGACGGCGTAAGATGAGTACGGACACGCAGTCGTCGGACGACGACGAGCCCCTGACCGAGGCACAGCTCCAGGCCCGCGTCGAGGAACTGGAGGACAAGGTCGCCACGCTCGAGACCGACGCCGGCGACGACCAGAAGAAGATGACCATCGTCGCCACGAAGGGGAGCTTCGACATGGCCTATCCCCCGCTGATCCTCGCCAGCACGGCCGCGGCGTTCGGCTGGGAGGTCGTCGTCTTCCACACCTTCTGGGGGCTCGACATCCTCCACGAGGAGAACTCCAAGAACCTCCAGCTCTCGGCGGTCGGCAACCCGAGCATGCCGATGCCGAACGCGCTCGCCGCGCTCCCGGGGATGGATCGCATGGCGACGAAGATGATGCAGAAGAAGATCGACGAGAACGGCACGGCCAGCATCGAGGAGCTCATCGAACTGTCCCTCGACCAGGGCGTCGACCTCCAGGCCTGCCAGATGACCATCGAACTGATGGACTACGACGAGTCAGAGTTCTACGACGAGGTCACTGTCGGCGTCGGCGCGGCCACCGCGCTCCAGCACATGGCCGAGTCGGACGTCCAGCTCCTCATCTGATCACCCCCCGACGAACCAGTTTGCCCATGTTACACACCCAACCGATGGAACGACCCGTAGATCGCGTCCTCGCCGCGGTCGCCGCGGCCGAGGAGACCGACCTTCTCTCGCTGCAGCCCCCGCTCGGCGACGTCGTCGACGCCGACGCATTGAACGCGCTCGTTTCCGGCAGTCAGGACCGGGCTGGCGCCGACGTCACGGTCCAGTTCACCTACCGCGGCCACGACGTCACCGTCGGCCCGGACGGCGACGTCGAACTGCAGTAACTCCTTTTTGCGCGGCGTACACGACGAAGAGAATAGCCACTAGAACTCCGGTGTCAGCCCGTCGAGCAGCCGGTCGACGTCCCCCTCGGTGTTGACGGCGTGGACCGACGCCCGGACCGCGTTCGGCCACGGGAGGTCGCGGACGACGATGTCGTCGGCGGCCAGCCGTTCGACCGTCGCCGCCGGATCGTCGACGTCGATGGTCACGAGCCCCGACTCCGGCGTCGACGGGCTGAGCACCCGGTCGGCCGGGACGCCGTCGACCAGCCGGGAGGCCAGCCGGTGAATGCGGTCCTCGATGCGTCCGAGACCGACCTCGTCGATGGCGTTCACCGCCTCGCCCAGTGCGACGTGCGGCGCGGGGTTGGCCGACCCGACCTCGAAGCGACGGGCCCCGGCCGCGTACTCGAAGGGGTCCGCCGTCGGCGTCTCGACGCTCCGGTAGCCGACGGCCCGGGGTTCGAGCCCCTCGGCGACCTCGCGGTCGACGTAGAGGAACCCGCCGCCCCAGAGCCCGAGGAGCCACTTATGGCCCGCGGCCGCGACGGCGTCGGCGCCCCACTCGCCGACGTCCATCGACAGCTGGCCGGGCACCTGGACGGCGTCGACGAGCGCGAGCGCGCCGGCGTCGTGGGCGAGGTCGACCAGATCCGCGACGGGGAGCCTGGTCCCGTGGGTCCACGTGACGGCACTGAAACAGGCCAGCCGCGCGTCGGCGACCGCGTCCGCGAACGCGTCGCGGTCGACTCGCCCCGCCGCCGTCTCGACGACGCGCACCTCGACGCCCTCCCGTTCGAGGCGCTGCCAGGGAAGGATCCCGGCCGGATGCTCGACGTCGGTCCGCACGACGACGTCGCCGGGCTGCCAGTCGATGGCGTTCGCGAGCGCGTTGATCCCGCCGGTGGTGCTCTCGGTGAGTGCGATCTCGTCCGGCTCGGCCCCGACGAACGAGGCGACGGTCTCGCGCGTCCGGTCGAACGCGTCGAAGGCCGTCTCGTAGGGGTCGTCCCGGACCGGCGAGTGGTACTCGTGACGCTGGACGAACTCGTCGGCGGCGTCGACGACGTACCGCGGACTGGGGCCGTGGGCCCCGAAGTTGAGGTAGACGTCATCCTGGAGCGCGGGAACGTCCGCGCGGAGTTCTGTGGGGTTCATGAGCGATGATGTCGGTGGTTTGTGTACGGTTGGTCGCGTTAATAGTTTTGTGACATTCCAACAATACTGATCGCCGGCAGGGACGGGGCGGGGATGGGCCGGGGGCGGGTTGGGCCCCCGTTCGGGCGCGATCCCCCGTTCGGGTGCTGTCCCTGTTCGGGTGCTGTCCCCGTTCGGACACCGTCCCTGTTCAGTCTGACGTCGGCGGGGACTGCTGCTGGCCGATCGCCCGCGCCACGGCGAACAGGTAGCCGAGTCCGTGCTGGATCTCGGGGTCCCGGACCCCCCTGACCAGGCCGACGGGACCGACCGGTTCCGTGTCGCCGCGTTCGGCCGCACCGACGCCGTCGAGCATCGTCTCCAGTCCGTCGCGGGTGTCCTCGTCCGCGGCCGTGTCGGCGATCTCGCCCAGCGCGGCGCCGGTTCCCGCGAGCGACGTGACCATCTCGTCGTCGAGGGCGGCCGTCGCCAGCGACCCGACGTCGGCGAGTTCTGCGAGTTCGTCCAGCGTCCCGGTCCGCTGGAGGCAGACAAGCGTCTCCAGGGCTTCCTGCAGTTCGGCGCCGTTCTCTCCCACCGTCTCCGCCAGCGCGACTGTCTCGTCCGTCGCGAGGCCGTCGGCCGACTCCGCGAGCGTCGACGTCGTGTCGGCGAGTTCGACGACCATCTCGTCGGTGAGCGCCCCCTCGCCGAGTGCGAGGACGTCGAGCAGTTCGTTGACGCCGTCGAGCCGCCGGACGAACGTCGCGACCGCTTCGGGGTTCTCGGCGATGGCGTCCGCGAGCGGGTCGGCGTTGGTGTCGGGGTCACCGTCGCCGTCGAGTTCGCTGGCCATCGTCAGAGCAGCCCCCGTGCGGTGAGCCAGTAGGCCTCGTTGTACGCCAGTTTCGACCAGTGGAGCTTCCGGGACGGCTGGGCCGGCGACGGCGGTCGCTCGAAGTCGAACTCCACGAACGAGGCGGCGTCCATCCCCGTCTCGATGAAGCAGAGCGTCTTGCCGTCGTAGGTCGCCGTCGCCGGCTGGCCGCGGATCTCGCTCGCGATGCGCCGGGCGACGACGCCGGCCTGGTAGTGAGCGACGCTCCCGGCGTTGGGCATGCCGGTGTCGGCCGTGTCACCCAGCGCGTAGACGTGCTTCGCGGCCTCGGCTTCCAGCGTGTGCCTGTCGACCTCGACCCAGCCCCGATCTCCGAGGCCGGCCTCCTCGATCAGGTCGACGCCCCGGTGGGGCGGGATGGCGACGAGGAGGTCGTAGTCGATGTCCGTCCCCTCCATCGACCGGAGGACCTGCTCGTCCGGGTCGACTTCCTCGGCGTTGAAGAACGTCTCGACGCCGATGTCGCGCTCGTCCATGATCGGCCGCGCCCACTCGGCGATGTGGGGGTTGCCGTGGACCCGCTGGATCGGGTACGTGTACGTGACGTCGACGTCCTCGCGGAGGCCCCGCTCGCGGAGCCAGTCGTCGACCATGAACACGAACTCCAGGGGCGCCGCCGGGCACATGTGCGGCGTCCCGACGACGCTGAGCACCAGGTGCCCCTCAGTGAACGAGAGGAGTTCGTCCCTGAGGGCGGTCGCGCCGTCCTCGCTGTAGTAGTCGTGGCCAGCGTCGGCCAGTCCCGGGACCTCGTCGGGCGCGAGCGTCGACCCCGTCGCGAGGACGAGGGCGTCGTACTCGATCGGATCGGGGCCCTCCATGCTCTGCATGCGCTGTGCATCCGTGTCGATAGCGGTCACGCGGTCGATACGCACGTCGACCCGGTCCTCGACGAGTTCGGTCAGCGGCCGGCGGGCGTCCCCGGGTTCGCGCTGGCCGAACGGCACGTACAGCCACACCGGCTTGTACACGTGGTCCGGGTCGTCGTTGACCAGCGTGAGGCGGACGTCGCCGGCGTCTATCTCCCCGGCCAGTCGCTCGGCCAGGTTGTTGGCGAGGACGGTCCCGCCGGTGCCCCCGCCGACGATCACGACGTGCTCGGTCATGTCTTCTCCACGTAGAACGCGTGGTGGTCCTCGCCCTCCTCGACCCCGTGGAGTTCGTTGCCGGCCTCCGCCGTCCACTCGGGGACGTCGGTGAGCGACTGGTCGTTGTCGCTCAACAGGCGGACCACGGTTCCCGGCTCGACGCTCCGCATCTTGCCGATGAGGTCCATCAGCGGCCCGGGACACGCTGCCCCACGGGCGTCCACCGTCTCGTCGGCTTCGACGTCAATTTCGGTCATCGTTACAGGTGAACCTCCGGGCCGGATCGCTTTAGTATTGTACATCAATTCCAAGATTCTGAAAATCCCCGTGCAGTACAGGTGCTCGACGCGGTGTGGTGACGGTCCATCGCGATTGACGGGTCGGGTGACCGGCGACCCGAATCCTATCGCTCGAACGCGAGCGCGTAGTGGTACGGCGGGAGGGCGATCCGCTCGTCGAGCGAGAAGTCGGCGGCGCCCAGCACGTCCGCCGTCGTCTCGTCGGGCGTCATGCGGAGGGTAGATGGCGGGCCCCGCGGTTCGTCCGCGACGGTCGTCTCTTCGCGCGGCCGGGCGTGCCAGTTGACCACGACGAACCGGCCGCCCGGGCAAAGTGACATCTCGACCTCCCTGACGAGCGCGTCGCGGTCGTCGACGCCGTGGAAGGCGTTGGCCAGCAGGACGACGTCGACCGGCTCCGGCAGGAGTTCGGACAGTCGGCGGGCGTCACCGTGGACGGGCTCGACGTTGTCGACGCCCTGTCGGTCGGCGAGGGCCGAACACTCCGTGAGGAGCGACTCGTCGAGGTCGCAGGCGTACACCGGCGCCGGGTCGACGACCCGCGCGGCGGGGAGCGCGAAGTACCCGTTCCCGCAGCCGACCTCCGCGAGCGCGTCGCCCGACTCGACGCCCAGTTCCCGCAGCGTCGCTCCCGGCGTCGGCCACAGCTTCCCCCACCAGTCCCAGTCCGGCTGGCCGGTGTTCTCGAAGGGTTCCATCGTCACCGGGCGTCCGCGGTGTCGATCCCGAGCACCCGGTACACCAGACAGACGCGGGTCAGGGCCGTCCCGATCAGAACGGCGCCCACCAGGAGCGCGAGCACGCCGACGAGCGGCCCGGTCTCCAGTGCGCCCGCTAGTGAGGCGCCGCCCAGCGCCGCCAGCAGTCCACCGACAGCCAGTCGAACGGCGCGATCCGCGGTGCCAATATTGTATTCCATGCCCAATTCAACACACTATCTCGGGTTAAGCGTTTCCCGACCCGGCGGGCCGTCCCGAGCGGTTCGTCGATGCGGCGCATCACCCGACGTATCGCACCACCCGGGCCATGCCGGACTCCAGGTGGTAGAGGTTGTGGCAGTGGAACAGCCAGTCGCCCGGATTGTCGGCGACGAAGTCGAGCGTGACCTCGCCCATGTGCCCGGGGACGAGGACGGTGTCCTTGACCGCGTCCCCGAACTGGAAGAAGTGGCCGTGGAGGTGCATCGGGTGGAGCACTGGACTGCGATTCACCATCCTGATCCGGACGTGCTCTCCCTGTCGGACATCGAGCGGGTCGGCGTCGGGGTAGGCCTGTCCGTCGATGAGCCACTCGGTCCCGCCCTGGCGTCCCGACAGCGTCAGATCGAACGACCTGTCCGGACTCCCGTCGATGCCCGCCAGCGGCGAGCGCGCCTGGAGGTCGCCGTACGCGAGTGCTCGTCCGCCGTTCGACGGCACCCCCGGTGCCGCGGAGTCGTCGACCCCTTCGTACGTCACGAGGGCTCGCGCTGGGGGTTCGTCCCCGTTGACGGCCTCGGCACGGACCTCCCACGTACCCGGGTTATCGGCCTTGACGACCGCATCGTATCGCTCGCCAGAGCCGAAGACGAACGAGTCGACGGTCACCGGCTCGACCGGGCGTCCGTCAGCGTGGGTCACAGTCAGGGGGTGACCACCGGCGTGCACCCGGAACGCCGTCGCACTGCTCGCGTTTACGAACCGAAACCGGACCCGCTCTCCCTCCCGGACCGAATACGTCCGGGGGTCATCCGGCAAGCGTCCCCCCATCAGGAGGCCGGCGTACGGCGGTCGTCGGTCGGCCATTGGGCCACCGCCCCCGCCGCGACCACCGCCCATCGGCCCGCCGCCCCCACCGGGACCACCGCCAGCCGGCCCGCTCCCCGACTCGAGTTCGGAGAGCGGGCGGGGCTCTCCGGCGAGGTAGTCGTCGACGACGACAGTGTACTCGCGGTCGTACTCCACGTGCGGGTCGTCCTCCTCGACGATCAGCGGCGCGAGGAGCCCGCGGTCGAGCTGGAGCCCCACGTGGCTGTGGAAGAAGAACGTTCCCGCGGGTTCCGCCCGGAACCGGTACGTGAACGAACCGCCGGACTCGACCGGATCCTGCGTGACGTCCGGGACGCCGTCCATCTCGTTGGCCACGGGGACGCCGTGCCAGTGGATCGTCGTTCCGTCTGCGAGTTCGTTGTCCAGTTCGACCTCGACCACGTCCCCCTCGCTCGCGCGGAGTTCGGGTCCCGGGAACTCGCCGTCGTACAGCCAGTTCTCGGTCGTCGCGTCTGCGCCGGGCTGGACCTCGCCCGGTGCCGCAGCCAATGCGGCCCGTACGTCGGCGGAGCCGGACGGCGGACTGCGGGGGGTCGGACGGGACGAATCACCTGGACCCGTCCCTTCGGTCGACAGGCACCCGGCGAGTCCACTCGCGCCCATTCCAGCCAGCGCCTGCAGGAAGCGACGTCTGGTGGGAGTGGACGGCGGGCTCACAGCGACCCGAGCATGCGCTCGAACCGTTCGCCATCCTGTTGTATAGTACATCCCATACTACACAATAGTGTCTGTTGGTCGTATTACTCTTTCGCGACGAGCGGCGACCGAGTTACGCGCCGGAGGACGCGTCTGCCCAGACGCCGGGGAGTCGCGCGTACACCGTCGCGTTCCCGACGAGCGCGTCGACGGTCGTGTACTCGTCGACGGCGTGGACGGTGTCGGTGCCGAGCGCGAACTCGACGGTCGGAATCCCAGCGTTCCGGAGCGTCTTCGCGTCGCCGCCGCCGGTCGCGCTCCGACGGTAGACGCGCTCGCCCGTCACCGTCTCGGCCGTCGACGCCACCGCCTCGACGAGCGGGCTGTCAATCGGTTCGGCGGTCCCGACGCTCCAAGAGACGTCGGCGAGCGTGATACCCTCGCAGTCGGCGACGCAGTCCCGGACGTCCGAGAGCAGCCTGGACGTGTCCACCCCGGCCGTCAGCCGGACGTCGACCTCGGCGCGGGCCGACTGGGGGACGCTGTTGATCGCCTCACCGCCCTCGATAGTCCCGAGGTTGATCGACGGGGACGCGAAGAGCTCCCGGGCGACGTCCGCGCCCATCGTCGGCGCGTAGTACTCGACCGACTCCGCGAGTATCGGGTCCAGGACCGGGTCGACGTCGAGTTCGCGCGTCCCGAACCGCTCCCGGAGGGTCGTGATCGCCCCGTAGAGCCGATCGATGGCGTTGTCGCCCAGCACCGGCCGGGAACCGTGTGCGGCCTCGCCGGTGGCCGCCATCGTCAGCCAGATGCTCCCACGGTCGGCGACGGTCACCGAGTGGCGCCCCTCCTCACAGGTCGGTTCACCGATGACGCAGCCGTCGGCGTCGAGTCGGTCGGCCTCGAGCAGTGCGGGGAGGCCCGCGTCGCCGCCGACCTCCTCGTCGCTGACGAACGCGAACTGGAGGTCGACGGGCGGGGCTTCGTCGGCCTCGGCGAACACGCCGATCGCCGAGAGCATCGCGGCGACGGCTCCCTTCATGTCTGTCGCCCCGCGGCCGTAGATCCGGTCGCCGGTGCGCTCCCCGAGCGGATCGAACGACCACTCGTCGGCGTCGAACGGGACTGTGTCGAGGTGACCGACGTACAGCAACGTCCGGTCCCGCTCGCCCGGTATCGTCGCGAGGAGGTTCGGCTTCGCCGGATCGACCGTGATCCGTTCGACGTCGACCGAGCGGGCGGACAGGTACTGTTCGATCAGGTCGGCGATTTCCCCGGTCTTGCCCGGCGGATTCGACGTGTCGATGGCGAGCAAGTCGAGCGCCAGGTCGACCAGTTCGTCGCTCTCGGTCATCGCTCCAGTTTCCCGGCGAGTACCTTCGCCGCGGTGAGGACCGGGTCCCACACCGGGCTGAACGGGGGCGCGTACGCCAGGTCGGCGTTCTGTAACTCGGTGACGGTCAACCCGCCGTGCAGCGCCGTCGCGACGGTGTCGATTCGCTTCGCGCCGTCGCGACCGACGACGCTCCCGCCCAGGACGGCTCCCGTCTCGCGGTCCGCGACGAGCGTGACCTGAATCTCCTCACTTCCCGGGTAGTAGTGAGCCCGCGTCGCGTCGGTGATCGTGACCGACACGGGGTCGAAGCCGGCGTCGCTGGCCCGCTCCTCGTCGAGGATGCCGGTCCGGGCCGCGCCGAGGTCGAACGCCTTCACGATGGCCGTGCCGGCGGTCTCGCCGATCGCCGTGGGCGATCCGGTGAGAGTCTGGCCGATGGCGCGACCGGCGCGGTTCGCCGTCAGCGCCAGCGGGACGTAGTCGGGCTCGCCGGTGACGACGTGGACGTTCTCCGCACAGTCGCCCGCGGCGTAGACGTTCGCCGCACTCGTGCGGCCGTACTCGTCGATCGCGATGGCGCCGGTCGGCCCGAGTTCTATCCCCGCGTCCTCGGCGAGTACGACGTTCGGCCTCACGCCGACGCCGACGACGGCGACGTCTGCGGCGTGACTCTCACCCCCGTCGAGCTGGACCGCCTCCACGCGTCCCTCGCCGGCGAACCCGGAGACGGCCGTCTCCAGGTGCAGGTCGACCCCCTGCTCTCGCAGGTGGTCCTCGACGACGTCCGCCACCGCCTCGCCGAACGGCTGGAGGACGTTGGGCAGCATCTCGTAGAGACTGACGTCGAGGCCGCGCGCCGAGAGCGCCTCGGCCATCTCGATCCCGACGTAGCCACCGCCGACGATAGCGGCGGTCTCGGGCGCCCGCTCCGTGACGTAACGCTCGATGGCGTCGGCCTCGTCCATGTCGTGGATGGTGAACACGCCGTCCAGATCCGTCCCGTGGAACGGCGGGACGACGGCGCTCGCGCCGGTCCCGATCAGGAGGTGGTCGTAGGCCTGGTCGAACCGCTCGCCGTCGGCCGCGACCGTGACCGTCTGGCTCCCGGTGTCGACGGCGACGACCTCGTGACCCGTCCGGAGGTCGATGTCCCGTTCCTCGCGGATCTCTTCGGGCGTCAGCGCGACGAGATCCGCGAGTTCGGGGACGTCGCCTTTCACGTAGTAGGGCATCCCGCAGGCCGCGTAGGAGACCCACTGTCCCTTCTCGAAGACGACGACGTCCATCTCCGGGTCCTCGCGCTTCGCCTTGCTCGCGGCGCTCAGTCCCGCCGCGTCACCGCCCACGACGACGAGGGTGTCGCTCATACGCGGAGAGAGGGGCGAGAGCGGCAAAAGGATTCCCGGAAATTCCCATTACTGTACACACGCAACGGGGCGGCAACAGCGGCTTCGTTCGGCGTGTCAGAATCGACCGGTATCGACGCCGCCAGAGTTCGAGGGCGGACCGAGACGACCGACCATCGGCGATCAAATATCGAAGCGACGGTTTTCGCGCTTCACGCTTTAAAATAGAGGGGTCTGTTAGCGCTCAGGTCGCGGAGCGGTCTCGTATCGTTCGATCTCGTCGGTCTTCTCCACTCGGTCGTAGATCTCTCGGAGTGTCTCCTGCGCTCGGAGAAGCTTGTGCTCCTCGAGGAACGGGCGCCCGCTCTCGCTGATCCCGTAGAACTTGTACGGCAGGTCGTTCTGCCGGCGGTCCTCCGGGAGGAGTACCTCCTCGACGACACCGGCGTCGACGAGTTGCTGAAGGTGCTGCCGAATCGTCGTCTGGCTCTTGCTCGGGTTGACGTAATCGAGTTCCTTCAGCGTCGGGAGTTCCGACGGATGGCCGAGAATATCCTGGAGGAGCGCGAATCGCGTCTCCTGCGTGACGACGTTGAGTCGCTCCCGGACGGACTCCAGGTCGCCTGGCGTGTGATCGGAGGTACTCATTACGCTACAGTTCATGTAGCGCGTGCAAATGCGTTTCGCTCAAATGCGAATCGGTCCAATACGATTCGGTCGGCACGCCACTTACACCACGCCTGACCGACGCTGACGATCGGTGTTCGAGCCCACGAGATTCGGCCGGGAGCTACGTGTCACAACGGCGTGAACCGGACCGCCACCGGACGGCTGCGCCGGCGACGCCGACGGCCAGCGCCGCAACCGCGACCTGGAGGAGCGTCGCGCCGAGCGCGGCCGTCGCGCCGCCCGCGGTCACGCCGCTCGCAGCACCGGTCGCGACGGGCGCCGTGAAGAGACAGCAGAGACTCAGTGCCCCGCCGACGCCGAGCAGCGACCACCGCGACCCGTCGTCAGACTCGGTCGTTTCGCCGGGCTCGGCTGTTTCGCTGGGCTCGGTCGTTTCACTGGACTCCGCCTCACGCATCTGTACGATCACCAGACGTGGGTACGTTCCATCTAGCTTCGGGTCGCACCGGAACCGGAGGCACCGGTTCGCCCCAGTGCCGGCGGTCCCAGAACGAACTCAGCACGTCTTACACCCTTTCTTTCGCTGACAGTACAGTATCGCGCCGAACGCGGCGACGCTGAGGACGCCGAGCAGCGGCCGGTACGGGTCGAAATAGGTCATGAGGGCGGACGAACTGAACAGCGCGAGCAAGAGGGCGTTACAGATGGGGCAGCCGAAGGCCAGGAAGCCGCCAACGATCCCGCCGGTCGCGAACCGGTCCCCGACCGGTCGGTCGACGATCGAGCGCTGGTAAACGAACGCCGCGGCGAACGCCGACGTCGCGACGAGAAACAGGTAGTCCGCGGCGGTACTCGGGACCATGCGAACGTACACTGGGTTCGGCACGAGGCCGGTCACCGCCCCGAACAGCAGGAAGGCACCGACGCCGGCGCCGACGCTCTTGAGCAGGGCTGGATAGGGCAGGGACATCAGTCAGTCACCGTCCAGTCATCTCGTCGGTGTGTTCCATTCATGGGTTCGAGTCACTGTATCGCGCAGGTCCGCGGGTCCCCGGCCCGGCCGAGGAAGAACAGGAGCAGGAGAATGCCGCCGACCCGCAGGAGATTCCCGTCGAACGGGAGCGCGGCCATCGCGCCGACGAAGCCCAGCGCGCCGAGGACGCCAGCGCCGCAACTCGCACAGCCAGCGGCCAGCAGCCCGGGGGCGACCCCGACGAGCGTCGAGGCGCTCCGCCGTCGAGCACGACCGACGAGGGCGACGGCGTTCGTCACCGCGACGCCCGTCAGGAGCGCGTACGCCGTCAGCAGCGCGAGGCCCAGCCAGCCGGTGGTCAGGTACGACTCTCGCGTGAGCGTCACCAGGGCGTAGGGAAGGTCCGTGGGGTCGTTCCCGAGGAGCTGCAGCGAGAACTGGGGGAAGCTGCTCAGGACGAGGACGGCGGTGGTCACCGCCGTCGCGATGGCGGCGACCAGCAACCGGCCGTTGGAGGTGAGCGGATAGGCGACCGCGTCGCCGACGTCCCGGAGCCAGCGGCGGCCGTGAGCACCAGCGCGTCCCGCAGGGTCAGTCCGTCCCTCGGCGTCAGCCCGTCCGTCCGTATCAGCACTTCCGTTCATGCGTCACGTATCTTTTCGATGGCGTTCGCGAAGTTCTCGTAGGGGTGAGCACCGACCATCTTCCCGGCGACGTCGGCCTCGCGGTTGTAGAGGACGAAGCCCGGCGTTCCCTGGAGTCCCGCCGAGCGACCGGTTTCGAGGTCGGCATCTATGCTCTCCCGGACCGCGTCGCCGCGGTTCTCCCGGCAGTTCTCGACCGCCGAACGGTCGACGTTCTCGGTCTCCTCCGTGATCCGGGCGAACGTCTCCTCGTCGGCCCAGTCGTGTCCGGACTCGGACTGGGCGTCGAAGGCCGACTCGTGCCAGTGCCAGTACGCCGCCGGCTCCGAGTCGGCGACCTTGTCCCACACGCAGCGACTCCAGACGGCGGCCGGGAGCGAGTACTCCCCGATGTTGGGATAGGAGAGAAAGACGACTCTGACGTCACCGGTCTCGACGTAGTCCGTTCCGATCTCGGGGAGCGTCTCCGTCTCGAACTCCTTGCAGAACGGGCACAGGTAGTCAGTCCAGTAGTAGACGTCCACGGGCGCGTCGGGCTCACCGACGATCGGTCTCCCGGCGAGTTCGACCCCGAAGCCGGTCGTCTCCTCGCTCGTGTGGAAGTTCGAGGGGACGTACGCCTGCTCGTTCGACCCGGAGCGCGAGGCGGCGTACGCGACGCCGCCACCGAACAGGAGCGTTCCACCGCCGGCGAGGAGCGCTCGACGCCGCGTAATATTGCCCCCTTCGTCCATCGATGGACAATCCTATTCCCGCTCCACCGAAGGGCTTTTCGGTCCGATCGAGAGACGGCGGCCGGGAGCGTCCCACCGGAAGCGTCCAGTCCCACCGGAAGCGTCCAGTCCCACCGGAAGCGTCCAGTCCCACCGGAAGCGTCCATCCCGGCAGGGGACGCCTGATCAGGCGTAGTTCTCGACCGTGGTGCGCAGTTGCGCCTCGTCCTGCATCCCGACGAGTCGCTCGGCGGGCTCACCGTCGGCGAAGAGGACGAGCGTCGGGACGCCGCGGACGCCGTACTCCGAAGCGAGTCGCTGGTTGGCGTCGACGTCGACCTTCACGACCGTCGCGGCCGTCTCGGCGGCGATGGAGTCGACGACGGGTTCGAGCATCTGACACGGCCCACACCAGTCCGCGTAGAAGTCGGCCAGAACCACGTCGTGGTTCCCGACGACGTCGTTCAGCTCCGCGGCCCCGTGTACCGGGACGGGTTCTTCCGGGGCCGATTCCGCGGTCGACTCCCCGTCCGCGCCACCGGTCCGGTCGCGGAGTTCTTCGATCTTCTGTTGGCGGATCTCCTCGATGGCGTCGTCCTCGGTCATCTCGGTGGTCCGTTCGGCGCGGCAACGCTTAGTTGTTTTGCACGATATGCACAAGACAGTCTGGCGAGGCGGGCCGTCCGGGGGTGTTCCCGGACGGGACAATACAGTGCAGACGGGAGGGCGTCGACGTCGTCCGGCGCCGTTCCGGAAGGTGAGCGTTCCGTACGCGATCGACGTGTTTTCCCGGGATTCGTCGCGGACCAGGTGACGGTCCGTCGCGCCATCGAGGTCGTCGCTGGGCCACCCAGTCGAAAGGATATTCCTGGCGGACCCAATACTGCACACATGGGATACCACACGTTCGACGCGTCCCGGGCCGACAAACTCGAACAGCCGGAGCGACGGTACCGGTTCCTCTCGGCCGAAGAGCTGGTCTGGGGCCTCGATCTCTCCCCGGCCGCGACCGTCGCCGACCTCGGCAGCGGCACGGGCTTTTACACCGACGACGTCGCCCCGCACGCGGACACGGTGTACGCCGTCGACGTCCAGGCCGAGATGCACGACTACTACCGCGAGAAAGGCGTCCCGCAGAACGTCGAGCTGCTGACGACCGGCGTGGGTGACTTGCCCCTCGAGACTGGTGCCCTCGACGCCGCGTTCTCGACGATGACCTACCACGAGTTTGCGAGCGACGAGGCGCTCGCAGAGGTGCACCGGGTACTCCGGGCGGACGGGCGTTTCGTCGTCGTGGACTGGGCCGCCACCGGCAGCGGCGAGCACGGACCGCCGCTCGACGAGCGCTTCACCGCGGCCGAAGCGGCTGAGGCGCTCCGGGCGAACGGGTTCCGGACCGAACACGAGGCGGTCCGTCCGGAGACGTTCTACCTGGTTGCCACGGCGGAGTAGTTCGCGCCGTCTGGACGGCGCAGTCGAACCGGTCGCCATCTGCCGGAACTCTGCGTTCGCTGGCTCGAACTAGCTGGGCGTCGTTCGTCGCGTGTCTCTCCGGAGTTTGCTTTAGGATTCAATCAACTATATCACACCTGCCAATTCCCATAAATCGGATTATTCGCCGGTAGTCTGGAATTCTACCGCTATCCTCCCAACCGAATCGAAACCATTAATTCAAGTTCTGTTCAACTATTCGTCGATGGCACAAGCGACGGACCGACTGCGGCGGTATCTCGACGACGAACTCGGGGAGTGTCGAAACGAGGACGTCGAGCGCCGACTCGACGAACTCGGCACCCTCGAAGCGGCGCTCGGGGAGGCGCAGGTCGACGCCGAACTCGGCGTGCTCTCGGCGCTCTCCAGCGAGACGCGGTACACGCTCGTTCGCGTCCTCGTCGCGGCCGGGGAGGAACTCTGCGTCTGCGAGTTGCACGCGGTCGTCGACGTGAGCGAGAGCGGGCTCAGTCACGCGCTCTCGACGCTCGTCGACGCCGGCCTCGTCGACGCCCGGAAGGACGGGCGCTGGAAGATGTATCGCGCCACCAATCGCGCGGTCGCACTCGTCACCGTGCTCGAGGGGAGCGTGGGCGATGCGTAACGGCGACGCCCACGACCACGGCCCCGACTGCGAGTGTGAGAGCTGTGGCGACCCGCGGTCGATGGACTTCCTCGACAAGTACCTCACCGTCTGGATCTTCGGCGCGATGGCGATCGGTGTCGGCCTCGGCTTCGTCGCGCCGTCGGTGACCCAACCGATCCAGGAGCTCCACCTCGTCGAGATCGGCCTCGTCCTGATGATGTACCCGCCGCTGGCGAAGGCGGACTACTCGCAGCTTCGGACCGTCTTCAGCAACTGGCGCGTGCTCGGATTGAGCCTCGTCCAGAACTGGCTCATCGGCCCGACGCTGATGTTCGGGCTCGCGGTGATATTCTTCAGCGGCCTGGTCCCGGGACTACCGGCACGCCCCGAGTACTTCCTCGGACTGGTGTTCATCGGGATGGCCCGGTGTATCGCGATGGTCCTCGTCTGGAACGAACTCGCCGAGGGGTCGACCGAGTACGTCACCGGCCTCGTGGCGTTCAACAGCCTCTTCCAGATCGTCACCTACGGGGTGTACGTCTACTTTTTCGCGCTGTTCCTCCCGCCGCTGCTCGGGATGGAGACGCTCGTCGCGGGCATCACCACCTTCGACGTCACCCCGATGCAGGTGTTCGAGGCTATCGTGATATTCCTCGGAATTCCCTTCGCAGCGGGCTTTCTCTCCCGCTACGTCGGCACGCGGGCGAAGAGCGAAGAGTGGTACGACGAGGAGTTCGTCCCGACGATCGACCCGCTGACCCTCGTCGCACTGCTCTTCACCATCGTCGTGATGTTCGCCACGCAGGGCGGCACCATCGTCGCCGCACCTGGCGACGTCCTGTTGCTCGCCGTGCCGCTGACCGTCTACTTCGTCGTGATGTTCCTCGTCAGCTTCGGGATGGGACGGGGCATCGGCGCCGACTACTCGACGACGACGGCCATCGGCTTCACCGCGGCCTCGAACAACTTCGAACTCGCGATCGCCGTCGCGGTAGCGGTGTTCGGCGTCGGCTCCGGCGTCGCCTTCGCGACCGTCGTCGGCCCGCTCATCGAGGTGCCCGTCCTGCTCGCGCTGGTCCACGTCGCGCTGTACTTCCAGCGACGGTACGACTGGGGCGGCCACACGACCGGGAGCCTCGATTCGTCCGCACCCGACCCGACGACCGACGACTGACCACAGAACCATGTCATCCAACACTGCCACAGACGACCCGATTCGAATCGCCTTCGTGTGCGTCCAGAACGCCGGCCGTTCCCAGCTGTCGACGGCCTTCGCCGAGCGTGAACGGGACCGACGTGGGCTCGAAGACCGCGTCGAGATTCGTACCGGCGGGACCCACCCGGCCGACCACGTCCACGACGAAGTCGTCGAGGTGATGGACGAGGCGGGGTTCGACCTCGCCGACCGGACGCCGCGAGAGATTTCCCTGGCGGAACTGCGCTCCTGTGACTACGTCGCGACGATGGGCTGTTCGACGCTCGACGTCGGCGAAGTCGGCGACGACGTGGATATCCGGGACTGGGCGCTCGACGACCCCGACGGCCAGGACCTCGATCGGGTGCGGGAGATCCGTGACGAAATCGAGCGGCGGGTGGTCGCGCTGTTCGACGAGTTCTCCCCGTCCGAGTGAGTCTCCCCGTCCGAGCGAGCAGCGCTCCGCTCACCGCTATCGAGCAGTCGGCGTCCGGTCGGATACTCGCATCCGTCCGCCCCGAGGAGCGGTACCAGTGACACCGATGTTACTTCCCGGCACCGGTGTCTCGAAGGCATTTATGGCCGAGTGACGACGAACTCTGGGTGACGACTCACCACCCGAAATGTCCCAACGAAAACCTGACTACGTAGACGACGCCGATATCGACGAATCGCTCGACGACCTGCCCGCGGCGGACGCTATCGAAGAGACGGTCGAGAACCTCGAAGCGAACGGGTTCGAGGTCGTCGTCGTCGATTCCGCCGACGCCGCGCTCGCGGAACTGCAGTCGCTCATCCCGGCGGGCTCGTCCGTGATGAACGGCCACTCGACGACCCTCGAGGAGATCGGATTCGTCGAGTACCTGAGCGAGGGAGACCACGAGTGGGAGAGCCTGGCCGACGAGATCTGGAGCATCGAAGACGACGCGGAGCGACAGGCCGCTCGCCGTGAATCGCAGACGGCGGAGTTCTTCCTCGGCGGCATCAACGGGATCGCACAGTCCGGCGAACTCGTCGCTGCCGACCGGTCGGGTAGTCGCATCGGTGCGTATCCGTTCGCCGCCGAGAACGTCGTCATCGTCAGCGGCGTGAACAAGATCGTGCCGACGGTCGACGACGCGCTCGACCGGCTCGAGTCCGTCGCCTACCCCCTCGAGAACGAGCGCGCCCAGGAGGCCTACGGCGTCGACTCCGCCATCGCCAAGCAGCTCATCTTCCGACAGGAACTCGAAGAGGGACGGACGACCGTCGTCCTCATCCGCGACCAGTTCGGGTACTAGCGGAACCGGCGGCTGCCAGGACGGACGCAGGGCCGAGTGGCGGCCAGCCAGCCACTACTCCGGAAGGTCAGCCGGGTCGTACTCGTGTTCCCACTCGGGTCGGCCCGGCCCCGGTAACTCGTCGACGTGAGCGTAGAGTTCTGCTTCCGAGTCCCACGGATAGCACTGTCCCATCGCGTCGAACCGTCGGAAAAAGGAGAGGTGGGACCAGCTGTAACTCGCGGGCGGTTCGTCCATCCCCTGTCGACGTTGCTCGAGGAAGTCGACGAGTTCGCGTTCGGTGATATCGACCCCGTTGTCCCGGGCCACAGAGAGCAATCGGAGAAGTTCATCACGACGGGCGTCGTCGTCGACGTCGGCAAAGAATATCTCGACGGCGGCTCTGCGTACTGTCTCGGGAGTGTCGAGTTCGTCTGGAGAGAGGCCAGCGTAGTCTCGCGGGAGGACGTGGGATTTGGGCGCGAAGAGGCTCCGAACGACGCCGAATTCGGGCGCCTCTCCGCCGTCCTCTTTCTCGTACACGCCAGCGATGTAGTCGGCAGCCTCGCCGAGCAGGTGGATCTTGATATCGAACGCTGGGAGGACGTTCGTCTCCAGGTCGATCGTGTCCCCGAGGATGGTCGCTGTAGTCGTGGTAGGTAGTTCGAGCCGGTGGGTGAACGTGCGCAATCGAACGTGATACGAGCCCCGGTAGCTCCCGAGAACCAGATAGCTCACAGCTGCCTGTTCGAACCCGGGCAGCTCGTGGTTCATGAACCGACAGATCTCGTGCAGATCCCCCTGTGGAACAGTGACGTCGTCGAGGATGCGTTCGAGCGCCGCTCGTACCCACGGATCGTTCCGTGGTACCCGTGGCCCCGCCATAGACTTCCCTACTCACGCTACTGGAAAAAAGCCTGCCGGTTTGGGTTGGAAATTGCCAATATTCCCAACCTGTCTAACCCAAACAGTTACAGCGGGAACGTTCGTATCGTCGCCCATGAGCGAGCGCACGAAGCCTCCCGGGACCCCGGTGTCCGACAACCCGTTTGGCGACGAGGATACCCTGTCGTTCGAGCGACAACGCCAGGCACATCGGTTTCTCACCCAGGAGACGCGCTACTACATCATCCAGGCCCTTCTGGGTCACCCACACCACCTGGCCTCGTTCGACGAGCTCGAGTACCTGGTCCCCAAGAATCGGTCGACGATCGACGAGCATCTAGACCGGCTAGAAGGGAAACAGCTCCTCGCGAAGTACGAGTACACGGGAGACGAGAGCGCCCAGAACGAGCCGACGGAGTTCTGGGGCTTCACCGAGTTCGGGATCGAGCTACTGTACGACTTCGACTACCTCCGCTACGTGCCGGTTCTGCGGGTGGTTCAGGACCACCTCTACGTGACCGAGAAGATCCAGCGCCATCGTGACGCGCGACGCCCGGACCTGCCAGAGAGTGTGGCGGAGGCATTCGACCTGCCCGAGGAGATGGACGGTGAGAACCGCGAACTGCTGGAAACAGAGCACTCCGCACTCGTCGAGGGCGGCCAACTGTTCGACGCACCACCGGTCGATCCGGACCCCGACGCCGAAACCGAAGGGGACGCGGACCGGCCGATCGACGAGCTGTTCTGACGGGATTCCGGGATAGTTCTCTGGAAACCCCGGAGAAGAGGTCTCCTGGCAGCCAATGCGACCGACGACGACCTACACCCAGGCGTCGACGCAGTCCGCCGAGCAGAACGGTAGCTCGATGTCCGACGCTTCGACCTGCAGCGTGAACGCCCGGATCTCCGTGTCGCAGTTGGTGCAAGCCATAGAGCCAGATCCATCCACTAACTACCTTGTTATGATGTATTTACCAGATAGCTTGCCGCGTGAGTGTCCACTAATCGACCAGCTTCGCGTCCGCGCGCTGAAAGGGGGACCGACCACCAAGGATCGGCGGTGCGCTCATCGGCGCCACGTCTGAATCGCGCGGAGGTGTGAGTCGACCTCGTTCAGGCCACTTTTCACGCGGAATGACGAACTTCCCACCGAACGAATGGGAGCGATGACAGTCACCGCAGTGGTCGATTTCGTGACGGTCGTCTTCGTGCTCGCGACGATGTTCTCGATGGGGCTCGCGCTGACGGCCGACGAGATTCTCGCGTCGCTCGGCCACCACCGACTGATGGCGAAGTCGCTGCTGGTGAACCTCGTGCTCGCCCCACTGCTGGCGTTCGCGTTCGTCCTCACGGTGCCGATGGAGACCGGTCACGTCGTCGGTCTCCTGTTGATCGCCATGGCACCGGGGGCGCCCTTCGGGCCGAAACTGGCCGAGATCTCCCGCAGCGACGTCGCGTTCGCGAGCGGTCTGATGGCCGTGCTCGGCGTCGTCTCCGTCGCGACGATACCGGTCACGGTGGCGCTGCTCATGCCCGGCGACGTCGCCGCCGACCCGGTCGGAATCGCCCGGATCGTCGTCCTCACCCAGCTTCTCCCGCTAGTCGGTGGACTGGCCGTCAGAGCGCGCTTCCAGTCCGTCGCCACGCGGCTGCACCCGCCGGTCCAGAAACTCTCGACGGCCCTGCTCGTCCTCCTGGTCGTCCTGTTGACGGCCGCCTACGCGGGCGAGATGCGCCAGCTCGTCGGCACCGGGACGCTGTTGATCTCCACGGTCGTCGTGGGCGGCTCGCTACTGCTCGGCTACGCGCTCGGCGGGCCGGCGAAGAGTACGCGAGAGGTGCTCGCGACGACGACCGCCGCGCGAAACGTGGCCATCGCCCTGCTCATCGCCACGACGAGCTTTCCCGAACCGGCCGTGCTCACGATCATCGTCGCGTTCGGGCTCCTCAGTCTCGTCGTCTCGGGCCCCGTTGCCGGTCTGTGGGGCCGGGATACTCAGGGACAACCTGCAAACGAACAGACGTAATAACGTACTAACGTATTTGTGCCGTAGCACGACGCATGGAGATCACTCTCGTCGGCACCGGCAGTCCCGTCCCCATCCCGGAACGGGGCGGAACGAGTATCGCCCTCGACGTCGCCGGGGAGCGCGTGTTGATCGACTGCGGGCCCAGGACCGTCTACGGACTCATGGAGGCGCGGATCCCGTTCGGGGAGATCGAGACGATGTTCTTCACCCACCACCACATGGACCACAACGCCTCGTTCTTCCACTTCGCGTTCACGAGCTGGACCGAGGGTGGCCGGGAATCGCTCACCGTCTACGGCCCCGACGGGACCGACCGGCTCGTCGACGCGCTGTACGACGTGTACGCCGAAGACATCGAGTACCGCCAGGACATCTACCCGACCGACGGTATCTCAAACATCGAGACTGGCCTCGTGACCGAGGGGTTCAGTCGCCAGATGGACGGCTGGTCGGTCGAGGCGCTCCCGGTCGAACACTCGATCGAGACGTACGCCTACCGCTTCGAGGAAGCGGCCTCGGGGTCGTCGTTCGTCTTCTCCGGCGACACGCGGAAGATCCCGTCGCTCGCCGAGTTCGCCGAGGGTGCAGACGTCCTCGTCCAGGACTGCAACACCGCGCCGGTCGACGAAGACCGCGTGCCCGAGGGCGACGACCAGTTCGTCTGGCAACAGCACGCCGCGGGCGGGCGAGACCTGAACCAGTCCACGCTGACGACCAACCACTGTGACGCTACCGACGCCGGGGAGATCGCACAAGCGGCCGGCGTCGAGACGCTCGTGCTCACCCACGTCATGCCGTACCGGGACCTGGAGGCGATGCGACGCGACGCCGAAGCGGCCTTCGACGGCGACGTGATCGTGGCCGAAGACGGCCTCACCGTCGCTCCCTAGGACGACGCCGACTCGACCGCCTCGAGCAGTTCGTCGTAGTCCGGTTCGTTCGTCGGGTCGTCGGCGACCCAGCTGTCCGTGATCGTGCCGTCCTCGTCGATGACGAACGTCGCGCGATTGGCGACCCCGTACAGACCGAGGGGCTCGATGTCGATCTCGAGGTCGTAGGCGCGGATGGCCTCGCCCGCCGTGTCGCTCACGAGGTCGAACTCGATACCGTGTTCGTCGCGGAACGCGCCCTGTGCGAACGCCGAGTCGGCGCTGACGCCGAGGACGGTCGCCCCGACCTCGTGGAACGCCTCGAGGTGGTCCTGCAGCGCGACCATCTCGCTGGAACACGGGGGCGTGAACGCGCCCGGGAAGAACGCGAGCACGACGGGGCCGTCGCCGAGGCGGTCGTCGAGATCGAACGATTCGTGGTCGCTCGTGCCGAGCGTCGCGGTGAACGTCGGTGCGGTGTCGCCTGGTTCGAGCATCACGTCGGTGTTGGTTCCCCGAGCCCTTCAATCGCCGTCCGAACACGTCCGCCAGATAGGGGCTGGACCGAAACCTCCCGGTGGGTGAATCCGCGACGGAGCGCGAGCTCCTCCCGCGACTCTAGACGCGGGAATCATCCACGTTGTGAGAGGGTCAGCGTCGATTCCACAACACCAGGACATCGAACGCGAACACCGACTGGGAACGAACTGAGAAGCACGCTTTTGCCGGGGACGGCCGAATCGTTCCACGAGAGAATTCCGGCCGACACCGCTCCACGAACAGTGGACGGACGAACCCAGCGATCGAGTGAATACAACGATCCAGTGAACACAATGAGACCACCACACCTGCGCGGCTATCTAGACGAGGAGTTCGAGTTTCCGGTCGACCGGTCGGGGGTCGTCGAACGCGTCGGGGACGTCACTATCGACGCCCCGGACGACGATTCGGCGGCGATTCGCACGATGCTCGACCGGGACAACGACGAGACGTTCGAGAACCTCGACGACCTCTTCGCGTCGATCTACGGGACGCTCGACGAGCGGTACATCGGACGGAAGTACTACGACGACCGGGGCGGGACCCTCGAAGAGATGGACAGGGCCGACCCGCGCGACGACCGGAACGTCTCCTTTTGAATCGGGGATGGCTACCAGAATTTCAGGTTCTGTTTGACCGATTTGCGTTTCAGCTCCTGGATCCCCTCGGTGATCGGGATGTCCTTCGGGCAGACCGCTGTACACGAGAACTGGGTGTGACACTGCCAGACGCCGTGTTCCCTGTCGAGCAGTTCCAGCCGCCGTTCCTTCACGTTCTCCCCTTCGGGCAACTCGTCTGGCTGGAAGTACGGTTCGACGGCGAGCGGTACGAGTTCCAGATTCTCGTCGAGTCGCCGGAATCAGCACGTGGACACGGGGGCCGGCTCGAAGACGTATTCACCGACGGAATTACGCTCGTCGACAGCGACACGCTCCGCGACCTCAAGCAGGAGGTGTTGAATAGTGCCTGACGATCCGGACGCACTCGTTTCCACGCTCGACGACGCCGAGGACGCTTTCGGAGGGTACGCACTCGGTGGACTGGACTCCGAGGAAGGGCTCGATCCGACTGCCCACGACGCCGACGTGATCCAGCTCCGGAAAGCGTGCCGGCTCCTGGACGCCTGTCGCGTGCTTCGCGAACACGACGGCTACCACACGAGCGTGATCGAGATGTCGTTTGCAGCGATCGAGCGGACACTCGAGTGTTTAGAAAATGGCAGATTTAGTATTCTGCCACAGGGTGTCATAGAACCCTTCTCACATCGTGATCACGGTACTCCCCGAATCGTCTCTGCGCTCGTAGCTAGTAATTACACGCCCTGTGCGTCACCAACGAAGGGGAGTCAGCCAACTGCGAGTGGTCGATAGACGACGGGCTCAGATCGTCGCCTCTCAGTTCACGTGAACGCGGACGACGTGGCCGCCGCAGCCACACTGCTCGACGTACTCCCACTCGACGTCGTCGTCACCGTAGTTCGATTCGAGCGCGTCGTACAGATAGTCCTCCGGGTGGCCCTGGGCCGCGTGGGTGACGAGGTTGACGTGGTGACCACCGGTGGTCCGTTCGACTGCCTCGACCGCGTGTCGTTCGAGCAGTGACCGGTCGTCCTCGTACTGTGGTTTCTCGAGGTTGGCGGACCACGAGTTGTCGTGGGTTCTGTCGGTGACCGGTTCGGCCTCACCGTGGTCGTGGTCGTGAGAGTGACTCGACATTGTATCGAATTGGTTCGCTGGTGACAAAAGGGGTTCGGGGAATCGATTCCGGGGGCTTCGTCCGAAGACGGGACCCCGCCGACCGGAGCGCTCTCCGAGGAATTTGCGCCAGACCGTGATAGCTGGTATCGGGAACATCTTCGCAAACGGGTGGAAGGCTGGTGGCAACCGACAGTGAGGTATGTCCGTAACGACTGCTGTCCCCGACGTCTGGGAACCCGTCCACGACGAAACGCGATTCGAACGCCACAACGCCCGGGAATACACGCGAATCGTCTTCGAGCACGAGAGCGGCGACCAGGCGGTCCGGATCAGCGACGTGCAGGAACCGAGCAGTTTCGTCGGCTGGCGCTACCTGGTGAGAGCGACCGGCGAGACGGCCGAACGGCTGGGTGTCGTCGAGGACGTGGAGACCGCGAAAGAACGTGCACAGGCCTTCATGGCGTCGTACGAACCAGACGGAGATTAGTTCGGCATCAGCGCTTCACCGCCAACGACCATCGAGGTGGAGCGGGGAAGAAGCGTCGCGACTGGGCGCCAGCGTGAATGCGAATCGGTTCGGGCGATTACTCATCAGAGTGAACAACTACTGGGCATCCATGCGAACTGTTCCGTCGCTCCTGGGCCATCCGGGACTCGTCGTCGGTGTCGTCTGTGGGGTAGCCGGCGCCGCGCTGCAGGGCGAGGAGGCCGGCGTGCTGTGGTTCTTCGTCGGGTGCTTCGCCGGGAAGTCGCTCCAGAGCATCTACTGGACCGTCACGGGGACTCACCCTTCGTGAATCCAGTCCGGACGGACCGCCGTCTGGAACTGAAGTCGAGCCCGCATATATTCGGCCGAAACCACTCGACAGTCTGCGCGAAACGACCGACCGATGACGAACGCGTACGCCGACCGCGAGCCGGTGACGAGGCGAGCACACGACCGGCCGTGGGTCGCCGACCTCGAGAGCGAAGCCCACGCGGCCGACAGCCGATTGACAGTCGCCGAGGCCGTCGACGCGGTCGAACAGACCCGGAGCGGGCGATACGTCGATCTCGTGACCCACGAACGACACGGACATCCGTCGTCGTATCTCTACGGAGCGCTACGGTCGGTGGAACGGGGCGTCGAGCTCTCGGACGAGGGGCGGTGTTCGTGTGGCGGGTACGTCACCCGCGTCGCGGTGACGCCCTAACGCCCCTGCCGTTCACACGCGCGGCTGTTCGGACTTCCCGATGGACAGCGCACCGGCGACGAACAGGCCGACGGTGAAGAGGCCGAGCGCCATCCGGTCGAGTTCGCCGCCGACCCCGAGCATGGTCAGGGCGACGAGACACACCGTGGCGAGGACGAGGGCTACTGCGCCGCCCAGGAGCTGTAGTCGTTCGCTAACGTCCGGCGTGATGCGGGAGTACGACATACCAGATAGGTCCCGCTCGACCCCCTAACCAGTCGTCACGAACGTGTTCGCCTCACACGTGGGAAGCGACGGAGCCCAGTCAGAGAGACGACGCTGGACCCGATTCGGGACGATGCGTCGACAGTCGAGAACGGCCCACTTCCCGGCACGGGCGAATATATTGGGCGATACTGTGGTAGTGGTCCGCGACCGAGAAGAGGTATGGTCGGATTCAGTACGCCGTTCGGCGGCGACGACGGCGGCAGCGACGCGCTCTTCGATAGCTACGACGAGTTCGTCCCGGCGAACGTCCCGGAGCCCGGTCGATTTCTCGAGGGCCACGACGTCCTCACCGGCGAGGCCCACCTCGACTTCCACGAGCTGACGCGGGATCTCTTCGAGGAACGCGGGGTGTACGACATGACGTTCGGCTACAACCTCGCGCGGTTGAACCTCGACACGCGACACCGGAACGCCGGCTACCGGTACGCCGTGGAACGCGGTTCCACGAGCCCTCCCTCGCAAGCTCGCGAGGACGCCGAAGACCCGTCGATCCTGTGGGCGGAGTTCACGCCGACGACGCCCTTCTGCCCGCAGAGCGACACGCTCACCAGGGGCTCCTTCCGGGCCTGGAACGGGCTGGCCGACCGCCACGAGTACGACCTCGTCCGCGTCCGCGTCGACGAGATGCACCACCGCGCCGACGCGATAAACGAGATGCTGGCCGAGATGGAAGCAGCGGCCGACGACGGCGAGACGGGCGAATCGAGCGAGCAGCGGCAGCGAGGAAGCGGTGGGACGGGCTGTTCACAGGGGATGGGAGGTACGAGTCGCGGCTACAGTGCGGACGCGCCGTTCTGACGGGGGTTCCGACAGTGTCGGTCCCCGCTGGGACCGCCCTGTGAAAGCAGCTCAGACGAGACAGCCCGCATCTTCCCCGGCCGTCTCCGGACAGTCGTCGATGCAGGGGCGGTCGGTGAGTTCCCGAAGTCGGGAGAGGGCGTCCGCGGGCAGCGTGACACCGATATCGTAGGTCATCTCGTCGTCGAGCGGCACGTCGAGCACCGACTCGAAGAAGGTCGTCACGATACAGAACTGCCGGGCCAGTCGGGTCGCAGCGGCGTCCCCCCGGGGCGTGAGTGTCACCCCGCGGTACTTTTGGTAGTCGACGAGGCCTCGGTCACCGAGTTTCGCTACCGTCTCGCTCACGGTCGGCCCGCTCACGTCCAGGGATCGCTGCAGCTCACCGGTCGACACCCGACCAGCATCCCCGTCAGCGAGCCAGTGAATCGCGAGCAGGTACCTCCCGGGCGTCCCGCCGACGGCTGACGGTGATGGCGCGAGGCCGTCCGTTCCGGGCCCCTGGCTCTCTGCGGACATACACGACGGTTCGTCAGCCACCACGGAAAGCGATACCCCGAATCCCTTCGAGTCCGTTCCACGGCCGAATACGTGGGCGTGCCCAAACCGGGAGGTCAGTCCGCGTGAACGGGCGTACGGGCGGGCGCCGGACGGTCCGTTCGCACGAACTGTTTCAGTACCCGCTCTTCCGCGCGGTGGAGCACTTCGCTACACGTCGACGCGGCGATGTCGAGTTCCTCGGCGAGGGCAGTCAGCGTCGTCCGGCGGGGCGTGTCGTAGTAGCCCCGATCGATCGCTTCCCCGATCAACCAGCGCTGGCGGTCCGTCAGTACCGACTCGGAGTCGACGTGCTGGCGGATCTGCTCGACGGTGTACTGGATGCCGACGTCCGCCAGCGTGTCACCCAGTTTCGAGAGTCGCTCCTGGGGGAGTCGCTCCTCCAGCAGCATCTCACCGTCACGGACTTCGAACGGCGTGGTCAGCGGGACGCCCGAGGCCTGGATCGACGACAGCAGGAGTGGCATCGTCGTCTCGACCTCGATGCGGTGGCGGCCGGGTTCGGACTCGAACTCGGTCACCGCCGAAACCGTCTCGTAGGCCCGAATCTCGTCACTGATCAGGCCCGCGTCCGGCCCGACGAGTTCCATCTCGGCGACGCCGGCGTCGTCGTTCGCCGTCGCGGCGAGGACGCGGAACCGGACGTCGGGGTGACTCTGCGACACGTCGCTGACCCAGACCGCCTCCGGGACTGTTATGGTGAGTTTTGCGTATGGCATTGGAGTGACACCGTGACCGGCACCAGCGGCCGAGTATCCCGGCCGTGGGTGGCCGACTCGTCGAACCGCCGTTCTCGTCCGAGAGTTTTAGGCCGGGCTAAAAGTTGGTTCGCGCGAATATGTTCGGATAGCGGTTACGTACGAATCTGGGGAGGACGGGCAAGCAGACCGACGCGTCAGAGGTCCGGAACCGCCGTGAACAGGAGGACGAACGCGTTTACGGCCAGGAGCACCAGTACGAGCCACTGGAAGATGCGCTCGGGGATGTGGTCGAAGATGTACACGCCGAACCAGACACCGAGAAACACCATCGGCACGGCGACGACGGCCTCGATCAGCAGTGGCGTCGTCACGGCTCCCGTGTAGGTGAGACTCCCGTCGTTATCCAGTTTGTCGTCATCGATACCGCCGCCGTTTCGACGGTAGCAGACGCATCTGTCTGGCCGATACTACGACCGCATCACTTAGGGCAGTTGCCACTACGAAGGGGGAGCGAAACGCCGTATCGTGTTTCGCATCCAAGCCAGCGCGTCTGTTCAGTTTTGTTTCGTTGTCCGATCGCAGTCCACGGGGCGTGGTCGCGTCCCACGTGCCAGTTCTGGTATTTCTCGATAGTCGTGTACAGTATTTGTAATCGCAACCACAACGCACGAACGGTCGGCGGGCGTAGGGACAGTCGCCCCACCATGAGCGGGAACGAAACGGTCACGGGCGAGTGGCGCTCTCTCGACGGAGCCACCGTCGATCGCGGCGACGACGAGGACGCCGACGTGGTCTTCGCTCACGTGAGCGACCTCCACGGACAGTTGGCACCGCGCCACCAGGTCTATTACGACAACCTCACGTCGAAGCCGGACTTCGACTTCGGCGACGACGACCGCGTCATCGAGCGTGCGGGTGGCGTCCCGATCCTGGCGGCCAAACTCGACGAACTCCGCGAGGACTACGACGTCTGTACGCTCATGAGTGGCGACACGTTCCACGGCTCCGCCGTGACCACCTACACCGACGGACGAGCGATGCTCGACCCCGTCAACGAACACGTCGCGCCCGACGTCTACGTCCCCGGCAACTGGGACTACTCGAACGAGGCCGCCGAGGACGGCTCCTTCGTGGAACTGATGGACGCACTCGAGGCCCCGGTTCTCGCGAACAACCTCTACGACTGGGAGACCGACGAGCGACTGTACGACGCGTACCGGATCCTCGACGTCGGTGGCCTCTCTGTGGGCGTCGTCGGCATGACGAACGTCTACGTCGACCGGATGGCGCCCGCGTTCTCCGAGGGGAAGTACCGCTTCGGGAAGCACCCCGCGCTCCTCGAAGCGTCCGCACAGGCCGCCCGCGAGGACGGCGCCGACGTCGTGGTCGCGGTCACCGAGATCGGCCTCCCGTGGATGGTCCAGGCCGCCAAGGACTGTGCGGGCGTGGATGTCATGTTCAGCGCGCACACCCACGAGTACACCTACGACCCGATCGTCGTCGCGGAGACCGAAACCGTGGTCGTCGAATCCGGGATGGGCGAGGCGCTCGGCCGCGTGGACCTCCGCGTACGAGACGGGGAGATCCAGTTCCGGCATCACCTCTACTGTCTGACCGAGGACGGCGAGCACACGCCGGAACCGGACGCCGAGGCGGCGGCGACGGTCGAAGCCGAGCGCGCGCCCTTCCTCGAGGACGAGCCAGGATTCGAGCGAGGGGCCGGGATGCTCGACCGTCCGCTAGATACGGTGGTCGGCCGGACGGAGAAACCACTCTACCGGCAGTCGTTCCTCGAGAGCGCGTGGAACACGCTGTTCAACGACGCGCTGCGGGCGCACTTCGGCACGGACCTCGCCGTCTCGCACGGGTTCCGCTACGGGACTGCTATCCCGCCCGGCGAGATCACACTCGGCGATCTATACACGTTCTTCCCGATGACGGCGCCCGTCGCCCGTGGCGTCGCCTACGGCCAGCAACTCACGAGCCACGTGGAGGCGTTCCTCGAGGACAACTTCACGCCGTACCCCTACGACCAGGAGGACGGTCGCGTCCGTAGCTTCTCCTCGAACGTCGCGGTGACCGTCGACCCGACCGCCAAGCGCGGCCGTCGCCTCGTCGAGATGCGGGTCGACGGCGAGACGGTCGACCCCGAGGAGACGTACTCGGTGGCGACGTTCCGCCGGCCCGGTGACCCCGAACGCGACCTCGGTAACTGCGGGTTCCCGTTCCAGGACGTCGAGGTCGACGACGGGACCATCCCGGTCGACGTCGTCGTCGAGTATCTCGAAGGCCACTCGCCCGTCGACTACGAGGTGATGGGGCTGGTCGAGACCGCCGACGACGGTGGCCGAGCCCAGAACACGCCCGCAGACGGGGCGTATCCGTTCATCCAGCCCGGCGTCGACTACGCGGCCGGCGAAGCGTACTGCGAGACGTCCATGATCCCACGCAGGAACACGTTTCCCGACGAAGGGCGTAATCGAACGCGCTAGGCGGCGACAGCGACTCCGATAGATCCCACGAACGGCGAACCCGACAGTTCCGACGAACGGCGACCCGATAGATCCCACGAACGGCACACTCGATACGACACAGGTGAGATACCATGGTCACAACCATCACTGCGGACCAACTCGCGGACGAGATCGACGCCGGCGAACAGTTCACGCTCATCGACGTGCGTCCCGAAGACAGCTTCGAGGCCTGGCACGTGCCCGACGCGGCGAACGTTCCATACGACCCCGACGAGGGACTGAGCGAAGACCAGCGAAACGAGGTGGAGACACTGGTCGACGGCGGACCGGTCGTCGCCATCTGCGGGAAGGGACTGACGTCGACGCCGTTCGCGTTCGACCTGGAGGAACACGGCTACGAGGACGTCTCGGTCGTCACTGGCGGGATGGAGGCGTGGAGCAAGCGCTACGAGGTCGTCCCCATCGAGACGGCGAGCGACGACCTCGTCGTTCGGCAGGTCCAGCGCCGGGCGAAGGGCTGTCTCGGCTACGTCGTCGGCTCGAAAGCCGCGGAAGAGGCAGCCGTCGTCGACGCGACCAGACAGACCGACCAGTTCAAAGTCGCTGCCCAGGACGCCGGGCTCTCCATCGCACGCGTGCTCGATACGCACGTCCACGCCGACCACATCTCCGGCAGTCCGGCACTCGCCGACGAGGTCGGCGTGCCCTACCACCTCGGTGACGCAGCCAGCGAGCGCGGTGTCGAGTACGAATACGAACCGCTCGCAGATGGCGCAGTCGTCGAGGTCGGCGACGTCGAGATCGAGGCGCTCCACACCCCCGGCCACACCTCGGAGATGACGAACTACCTCGTCGACGGGGAACTCCTGTTGACGGGCGATACGCTGTTCGTCGACTCCGTCGGCCGGACGGAACTCCAGTTCGACGAGGACGACGCCTCGCGTGGCGCGGAACTGCTGTACGACTCGCTCCACGAGACGATCCTCGACCTCCCGGACGACACGACCATCCTGCCGGGCCACCTCACCGTCACGAGCGACGGGCGCTACGAGAACGGCTCGCCGGGTGACCCCCTCGTGGCCCGGCTCGGGGACCTCCGCGACGAACTCGACTTCCTCGGGCTGGACCGCGAAGCGTTCGTCGAACGATTGACCGGAGACGCCCCGGAGAAGCCCCCGAACTACGAGACAGTCATCGCCATCAACACCGGCAAAGACACCGTCGACGACGAGAGCGAGGCGACGGAACTCGAGCTGGGCCCGAACAACTGTGCCGCGTAGGGCTCACGGCCGCTCTCGCGTCGCAGGCCCCTCTCTCGCGTCACAGGCCTCTCTCCTGTCGTAACTCCTTCTGGCCGAGAGGCCGATCGCCCTCGGTGCGTTCGCGAACTGTGCCGGTCAGCCACCGGAGGCCGCGTCCTCGGCGTGCTCGGGCCGCTTCAGGTGTTCTGTCCCCCAGTCGCGCATCGCGTGGATGACTGGCTGGAGTGCCTCCCCGTGATCAGTCAGCGAGTAGTGGACGCGGAACGGTTTCTCGCTGATTATCTCGCGGTCGACGAGCTGGTTCGCTTCGAGGTCGTCCAGGCTGTCCGAGAGGACCTTGCTGGAGATGCCGTCGACGTTTGCCTCGAGTTCGTTGAAGCCGCTCGGGCCGTGTTCGAGCAACCGGTGGACGATGACGGGGTGCCACTTCTTCCCGATCAGCGTCGCGGTCGTCGTGACCGGACACCAGTCGTTCCCGGCACACCAGACTTCGAGCTCTCCGGTGGAATCGCCCGCTTCGTCGTCCATAGCAGCCGATCGACCCCGTGCCCGATAGGAGTTACTACTGGAAACCCAGTTACGGAACACTACTGAAATCGACTCCCGCAGTCGCGTCCGGGTCGATAGCTTACGAACGGTGGCACCGGCGATAGTTTTACCAGACGGTAAGTACAGTAACGATCATGCAAGAATGCCGACCCGGCACCGGACCGGGGGTCGACCATGACTGACCAGAGCAAGATACTGGACGGCGTGAAAGTAGTGGACCTCTCGACGTTCGTCACCGGCGGGTTCTGCTCCGCGATGCTGGCGAACCAGGGCGCCGAGGTCGTCAAGGTCGAACAGCCGGGCTACGGCGACGCCGTTCGCCATACCGGGCCGCCGTTCATCCAGGGCGAGTCGCCGTACTACTGGTCGCTGAACTACGGCAAGAAGAGCCTCGAACTGGACCTGAAGAACGACGCGGCGAAGGAAGCCCTCTACGAACTCGTCGCGGAAGCCGACGTGTTCGTGCAGAACTTCCGGCCCGGGACCGCCGAGCGCCTCGACGTCGACTACGAGACCCTCGGCGAGTACAACGACGACCTCGTCTACCTCGCCATCTCGGCGTTCGGCCAGACCGGCCCCTGGCGGGAGCGGTCGGGCTACGACCTGCTCATCCAGGGGATGAGCGGGATCATGAGCGTCACCGGGGAGGAGGGGCGCCAGCCGGTCAAGGTCGGCCTGCCGATGACGGACCTGATCACCGCGATGTGGGCCGCCTTCGGGACGATGACCGCACTCTATCGCCGGGAACAGACCGGCGAGGGCGAGTACATCGACCTCGGGATGCTGGAGGCGACGCTCCCGTGGCTCACCAAGCAGGCGGGGATGGTGTTCGCCGGCGAGGAGCCCCGGCGGATGGGGACGAAGGACCCTGTGCTGGCCCCCTACCAGACCTTCGAGACGAAGGACGGCTACATCAACGTCTGCATCCTCAACGAGAAGCTCTGGGGGGAGCTGTGCGAGGCGATCGACCGCCCGGACCTGCCCGAGGACGACCGCTTCGAAGTGAACGCCGACCGCGTCGACCACCTGGACGAACTGGAGGCCGAGATCGAGTCGACGCTGCGGGAGAAGACGACCGAGGAGTGGATCCGGGTCATCGCGGAAGACGCCGGCGTGCCGGCCGGCCCGGTGTACGACGTCGAGGAGGCGCTCGACAACCCCCAGATCGACGCTCGCGGGACGATCACGTCGATCGAGCACCCCGAGCTCGGGGAGATACCGGTGATCGAACACCCGCTCCGGTACGGCGAGGCCGACAGCGGGTTCGACCTCCCGCCGCCGCTGCTCGGCGAGCACAACCGCGCGGTGTTCCGCGAACTCGGCTACGACGAGGCGGAGATCGACGCCCTGGCCGACGCCGGCGCGTTCGGTGACCAGGACGGCGACGAGTGACGGGGCGGGACGACCCAGGTCACTCGTCGACGGACAGCGAGTCGAGGATGAACTCGTCGATGGCCTCGCGGGCCTCTTCGGGGGCCTCCTCGTGGCCCAGCGAGATGCGACGCTCGCGACCCACGTGGATGGCGTCGGTCACTAGCTGGCCGAAGCGGTCGGCGTCGACGTCGCGGAAGGCGCCCTCGTCGATGCCGCGCTCGATGACCGCGACGATGCTCCCCTTGATCTGCTCGTAGTGTTCGTCGAGAATGTCGCGGTGTCGGTCGTCGTTCTGGGCGTGGGCGAACAGCTCGTGGTAGACTTTCATCCGGTCCCAGTGGGTGAACTCGTCGAACTCCGGGCCGAACAGGCACTGGTCGATCCGGGCGTCCAGTTCGGCCCGGGGGTCCATGTCGTCGGCCACCTCGACGCTCCCCTCGTACTGCTCGGCGATGTACTCGAGGAAGGAGGCCATCAGGTCGTCCTTCCCGTCGAAGTGGTAGTGGATCACCTGCCTGGTGAGGTCCATCTCCTCGCCGATGTGGCGCATCCGGAGGTCGCCGTACCCCCGCTCTCGCAGCGCACGGAAGGTCGCCTCCATGATGACCTCGCGCGTGTCCTTCGAGGCGGCCTCCCCGTCCTGCTCGCTCATACCACTACTCCGATCAAGAGCTATATAATAGGACTGCTCGCGGAAGCGCCGGCGACCGAGACGTCGGGGCGACGTGCCGAGACGCCGCAGCGGCGACGCCGGAACGAGGCCAGTTTACCATCCGGTAAAGTTATACCCTACTGGTCAATCATTACAGTTGTCCATGACACAGACCATCATACAACACGGGACGGTCGTCTCGCTGGACCCGGAGATCGGCCAGCTCGACGACGCGGACGTCCTGATCGAGGACGGGGAGATCCTGGAGATCGGGCGCGGGCTCTCGGCGTCGAACGCGGCGGTCATCGACGCGACGGACCACATCGTGATCCCCGGGTTCGTCGACTCGCACATCCACCTCGCACAGACCCAGGTACGGGGCATCGCCGGAGACTGGTCGCTCATGGGAGAGTACTTCGAACACATGCTCGGGAATATCACCGGGCTCTACCAGCCCGAGGACATGTACCTCGGGGGCCTCTTCGGCGCGCTGGAGAAACTCCACACGGGGACGACCACGGCCCTGGACTGGTCGTACCCCAACTCGCTCGAACACGGTGAACGGGCCGTCGACGCGCTGAAGGACGCCGGACTGCGGACGGTGTACACCTACGGGCCGCCGGGCGACGACGCGGCCAAGTGGTGGTTCGAGAGCGACGTCGGCCTCCCCGAGGAGAACGTCCGCGCGCTCTACGAGGAGAAGATCAGCGACGACGACCTGCTCAGCCTGGCGCTCGGGCTCCGGGGGCCGGACTTCTGCGTCGACGAGACCGCTCTGAGCGACCTGGAACTGGCGCGAGAGATGGACGCGCTCGCGACCATCCACATGGGCGCCGCGCTGTGGCCGTCGTCGGTCTACGGCGAGGACTACCAGGGCTTTGGCTGTCTCGAAGAGGAGCTCGGCCCGGACGTCAACGTCGCCCACGGGAACCACTTCTCACAGGAGGACGTCCAGCTCGCGGTCGACGCCGGCGCCTCGTTCTCGTCGACGCCGGAGGTCGAGATGCAGATGGGCCACGGCATCCCGGTGACGGACAAAGTCCTCGAGGCCGGCGGCCGACCGGCGTGGGGCGTCGACGTCTGCTCCGCCGTGAGCGGCGACATGGGCTCGCAGATGCGGCTCGGGCTCCAGCTCCAGCGGATGTTCGACAACCAGGCGGTCCTCGAGGGCCACGAGGAAGTCGGCGAGGTGAGCATCTCCTGCCGGGACACCCTGGAGATGGCCACCATCGAGGGCGCGAAGGCCCTGGGCCTGGAAGACGAGATCGGGTCGCTCACGCCCGGCAAACGCGCCGACGTCGTCATGCTGCGGACGAACGACTTCACGACGGCGCCGTCGCACGACCCGATCCAGACCGTCGTGTTCCAGTCCGACCCCTCCCACATCGACACGGTGCTCGTCGACGGGGAGGTGGTCAAGCGCGACGGCGAACTCCTGAACCCGCTGGTCGACGAGGAGTTCGACCGCTTCGTCGAGTCCGGTCACCGGCTGATCGAGGAGGCGGGGATCGACCTGTAGACCGCGCCGCGCTGCGGCCCGGCGCTACACCGGACCACCGACTTCCCAATACCGAAGAGCACCGAGCGAGAACCGACGACCGAGACGAGACACATGCGCATCGGACAATACGCGACGACAGAGAGTGAACAGCCCTGGTGTGGCGTCCTGCGGCCGGACGACACGGTAGTCGACCTGCCGACGGCCGGCGCGGCCGCCGGTATCGACGTCCCACACCGCACGAGTGACCTGCTGGCGACGTGGCAGTGGCGACGCAAGGTAGAGCTTGCCGTCGAGTACGCCGAGGAGAACGACGTCGGCCTCCACCAGGCGGACGAGGTGGAGCGCCGCGCCCCCGTCAGCGACCCCCAGAAGGTGGTGTGCGTCGGCCTCAACTACCGCGACCACGCCGAGGAGGGCGACAACCCCATCCCCGACGAACCCGTCCTCTTCTCGAAGTTCCCGACGGCCGTCAACGGCCCCAGCCAGCCGATCAGCTGGGACCCCGAACTCACCGAGAAGGTGGACTACGAGGCGGAACTGGTGATCGTCGTCGGCGAGGAGGCCCGTCGGGTCGACACCGACGACGCGATGGACCACGTCGCCGGCTTCCTCGTCGGCAACGACGTCTCCGCCCGCGACCTGCAACACGGCGACGGCCAGTGGGTCCGCGGGAAGAGCCTGGACACGTTCGCCCCGGTCGGCCCGGAACTCGTGACGACCGACGAGGTCGACGACCCCCACGACCTGGACATCTGGACCGAGGTCAACGGCGAGCGCCTGCAGGACTCCTCGACGGACCAGTTCATTTTCGGCGTCGACGAAATCGTCTCCTTCTGCAGCCAGGCCTTCACCCTGAAACCCGGCGACCTCATCTTCACCGGGACGCCGCCCGGCGTCGGCGTGTACCGCGACCCGCCCGTGCTCCTGGACGACGGCGACGAGGTCACCGTCGGCATCGAGGAACTGGGCGAACTGACGAACCCCTGCGAGTTCGGCTAGAGCACCGAAGTCAGCCGTCGCGGCCTCCCGTGGGCTGACTCGGACGACAGCTTACTCCTCGAAATCGAACACGTCACGCGGGTTCTCCAGGACCACCTGCCGGATGTCGTCGACGTCGATGCCGTAGCGATAGAGTTCGAAGATCGCCCGTTTCAGCGCGAACGGATCGGTCCGCAACACGTTCGCACAGTCCGTATCGACCATGATCCGGTCGGGGCCGTACTCGTCGATGGCGTTCGCGACGTCGGCGGCGGTGACCCCGATCAGCCAGGAGTGGCCGATGGTGTAGCTCAGGTAGCAGTCGGTCTGTTCCATCAGCCACTCGGTGTTGTTCCGGTCGGCGTGGGAGGCGACCACTCGCTCTTCGTCCAGCCCGGCCTCGTCGGCGAGTTCGACGTCGATCTTCGCCGCTTCCAGCGCGGGATTGTCGGCGTCGATCACCGGGTCCTGGCCGAGGCCGGCGTTCTTCTCGTAGCCCGGCGTCCCCGGCGGTCGCTGGTACTCGCGGCGACTGTCGGTCGTCGTGTTCGGCGTGTGGAGAATCACGGGCAGGTCGTGGTCGGCGGCCAGTTCCATCTGCGCCCCGACGACGGCGCGCTGGCCGGCCAGATCCCACCGACTGACGTGCTGTGAGGGCGTGACGCCCGTCTCGCCCACCGCCACCACCTCGTCGAGTTCGCAGTAGTCGGCCATCGCGTCCAGCAGTTCGTCGGGGTTCTCGATGCGGACCCCGGTGTGGATTCCCAGGCCGAGTTTGGCCTCGAAGAAGTGGTCCCGCTCGATGGCGCCCCGGCGGTTGATCGCGTCGTCCCAGAGGAACCGGACGTCGTCGGCCGCGACCGGTTTGTACGGCGTCCAGTGGTAGCCCGACGCGACCATGAGCATCGACCGGCACCCCGAGAGGGCGTACCGCTCCCGGTCCGCCCACGAGAGCGTGTGTGCGTGGTTGTGCGGGTCTATCCAGGGGAGAGTGAGCAGTTCCCGGGGCAGGTCGTCGGCCTGGTCGCCGACAGCGTCGTCGAGGTGTGCTGCGTCGGTCGGTCGTTTCGTGGGGTGAGGTGGCGTCATTGGTGGGATGGTGTCAGTGGTGCGGCAACGTCGTCGGTGGAGTGGCGTAGTCGGTGCAGTAGTGTCGGTGGTGGAGTGTCGGTGGTGAGGAGTGGTGACCGGGCCGGGAGCGGCCTCGGCGCGGGTGAATCGTCGTGTGCCGGTTGCGGCCCCTCTCACTTAGATTTTACAGTCTGGTAAACGCTTATTAGGAGTGCAACGTACACGTTCACGTATGACACTATTGATCGGGACAGACGAGGGCCTGTTCCGGGTTCCGGACGTGCCCTTCGAACGCGAGGAGGCCGAGCAGGTGCTCGACTGCGAGGTGGTGACGGCCGTGAAGTCCTGGGACCACACCGAGGGCGTGTTCGTCGCGTCCTCGACCGGGGCGTACCGCTCGCGCGACGGCGGACAGACGTGGGAGGATCTGGGCGTCCCGCTCGGGGACCGGTTCTGGCACGCCGGCCAGAGCGAGGTGTGGTCCATCCTGGCGACGAGCGACGGCGCGCTCTACGCCGGGACGAACGACCCCTACCTGTTCCGCTCCGTCGACGACGGCGAGACGTGGTCGGAGCTGAAGGGGTTCCGCGAGCTGCCCTCCCGGGGTCACTGGGAGTCGCCCATCGACCCCCACTACGCGCGGCTGCGGGCGCTGGAGACGGTCCCCGGGCGACCGGAGACGCTGATCGCCGGCGTCGAGGCGGGCGGGATCCACCTGAGTCACGACGGCGGCCGGACGTGGGTCGACCGGCGCGACGCCATCGTCGACGACGTCCACCAGGTCCTCCCCATCTCGGAGGACGTCTGGCTCGCCGCGACCGGCTATCTCGACCACGACCTGGAGAACCTGGGCCTCGGACACGCGGTCGGCGAGGGCGGGCTCTGGCGGACGACGGACGCCGGCGACTCCTGGGACCGGATCGACGGGGGCACCGACTTCTCCTACATCAGGGAGGTGTTCGTCCACGACGGCACCGTCTTCTTCGGCGGCGGCGAGGAGGCCCCGCCCGCCTGGGTGAACGACGAGCACGGGGTCGCCCTGTTCGAGTCGACGAACTTCGGCCGGGACTGGGAGCGCGTCGCCTACCCCGGCGAGCCCCACGAGGTCGTCGAGACGTGGGCCGTCCACGACGGCGACGTGATCTGCGGGTCCGGGCTCTTCGACGTCCCCGACCAGCGCGACGACGTCGAGGGCCGGGTCATGCGGCGGACCGACGACGGGGAGTACGAGACGGTCGGGCGCGTCAGTGCCAACGTCAGCCGGCTCGGGGTGGTCGAGGCGTGACCGACGCCGACGCGGCCGGGAGTCCGCCGTCCGCACTGGGCCGGGCGCTGTACGCCGGTATCCTCGCGTACATGGCCGTCGACGGGTTCCGGAACAACGACAAGCGCGTCGCCATCGCCGAGGAGAAGGGCGTCCCGATGGCGGCCGTCTCCGTCCCGTTCGTCACCGGCATGCTGCTGGTCGCCAACCTCGGTATTCTGCTCTGGAAGTTCCCGCGGGCCTCGGCCGGCGCGCTGGTCGTGTTCTTCCTCGGGACGACGCCGGCCATCCACGACTTCTGGACGATGGAGGGACAGGAACGCCAGGCGAACAAGATCAACTTCCTCAAGAACGTCGCGCTGCTGGGCGGCGCGGTCATCCTGCTGGACGAGGCAAGCAAGCGGGGAGAGTAGTCCGAATCGAGTCCGGATTTCAATTCGCAGACGGGGGGTCAGTGGGCCCGAAAACGCCGCACCGGCCGCCGGTGCCGACAGCGTCCGGTTCGAGCTTTCTTCCCGATCAGGCACAGTTGAATTTGGAATATCATTTATGGCTCCACGTCGAGTGGCACTGTATGAGCCCTGATAGCGAAACGTGCAACCGGCAGTCCTCCGCGCGCCCCCTCCCTCGTCGTCGGTATCGCCGTCGACCAGCGACCGGCCGCGAGGCGGCCACCAGCGGGGTCGCCCGATGACCAGGTCCCGAACCCTGCGAGTACTCGTCGTCTGCGCCGTGCTCGTCGGCGCGGGGGTCGCCGCGACGGCCGTCGTGGCCGCCCAGACCGACGTCCAGATCTCGTCGGTGTCGGTGACGTCGAACGAGACCGTGACGGGCGAGCCCGTCACCCTGGAGACGACGGTGTCGAACCTCCAGAGCAGTAACGGGAGCGTCTACATCACCGACATCTACCTCCGGACGTCGGGCGATGCCAGCACCCGACAACGGATCGAGGACGTCGGGTCGGTCCCGCCGGGCGGCTCGGTCACCATCCCGCTGACGACGACCTTCGAGAAGGCCGGCGAGAAGCGCCTCACCGCCCACGTCGTCGTCCGGGACCAGGACGGGAACCACAACTCCTACGAGTACCCGGTGTACGTCGACGTCGAGGACCCGGTCGTCAAGGCGGATATCTCGACGCGGACGGCGGGCAACCAGTCGGGGGCCACCGAGGTCTCGCTGACGAACTTCGGCAACACGGAGCTGTCGGACGTCGAGATCGCAGCGAGCGCGGACGGCGAGGAATTCGACCGGAACTTCCTGTTCGACGTGGCGCCGGGATCGAGCCAGACCACCACGTTCGACACGGAGAACGTCTCGTCCGACCGGGTCACGTTCACGGCGACCTACACGGCGGCGGGCCAGAGCCACACCACCGAAGAGACGGTCAACCTGCAGAACGTCAAGCAGGTCGACGGCGAGATTCGGCTGACCGGCGTCGAGACGACGCGCACCGGGTCGCGTGTCACCGTCGAGGGTGACGCCGCGAACATCGGGAGCACCGACACCGAGTCCGTGCTCGTCAGCATCCCGAACGCCAGCGGCGTGCGCCCCGTGGCGCCGTCGGGCGAGTACTTCATCGGCGCCATCGAGGCCAGCGAGTTCGCGACCTTCGAGCTGACCGGTGAGGTCGACGCCGGGACGTCGACGGTCCCGATCGAGATCACCTACATCGTCGACGGCGAGCGTGTGACCACGACGCAGGACGTCAACGTCGGGTCCGGCGGTGGGGCCGGCGCCGCCACCGGTGGTGACGGGCAGCCCGGCGGCGAGGGGCAGAACCCCGCCAGCGGGACCGGCGGACCGGACGAACAGCCCAGCTCGAGCGGCCTCCCGCTGCTTCCCATCGGCGTCGTCCTCGTGATCCTCGCGGTGGCCGGCGTCGCGGTGTTCCTCTGGCGACGATGAACGTCATCGAACTCGAGGACGTCGTCAAGCGCTACAAGAGCGGCGAGGAGATAATCGAGGCGCTGAAGGGCGTCGATTTCCAGGCCGACCGCGGCGAGATGGTCACCGTGATCGGACCGTCCGGCTCCGGGAAGAGCACGATGCTCAACATCATCGGCCTGCTGGACACGCCGACAGAGGGGACGGTCCGGCTCGACGGCCGGAACGTGACCGACTTCAGCGAGGACGAACTCACCGAGGAGCGCCGGTCGGGCATCGGCTTCGTCTTCCAAGACTTCCACCTGCTGCCGATGCTCACCGCGACCGAGAACGTCGAACTGCCCTCGATGTGGGACACCAGCGTCGACCGGCACGACCGGGCCATCGACCTGCTGGAGCGGGTCGGCCTCGGCGACCGGCTCGACCACACGCCGAAACAGCTCTCCGGCGGCCAGAAACAGCGCGTCGCCATCGCTCGCGCGCTCATCAACGAACCCGACATCCTGCTGGCCGACGAGCCGACGGGGAACCTCGACCAGGACACCGGCGAGACCATCCTCGAGGAGCTGACCCGACTGAAAGAGGAGGAGGACGTCGCCATCGTCGCGGTCACGCACGACGAGCAGATGCTCGAGTACACCGACAGCACGGTCCGTATCGTCGACGGCGTGATCCAGGAGGTGGTCCCCGCGTGAGCGTCGCGGACGTCCTCTGGCGGTTCCCCAGCGCCCTGATGGCCTGGCGCAACCTCGGCCGGAACCGGGTCCGGACGGGACTGGCCGCGCTCGGCATCGTCATCGGCGTCATCGCCATCGCGTCGCTCGGCATGGCGGGCGCCGCCATCCAGCAGCAGGCGACGACGGACCTGGGTGGCCTGGCGAGCGAGGTAACGGTCCGGATCGGCGAGGACAGCGAGACCGACGGGCTGACCGACGACCAGGTCGCCGAGATGCGAGCTATCGCCGGCGACGCGCCCGTCGTTCCCCAGAAGACCAACTCGACGAGGCTCACCTCCCGGAGCGGCGAGGAGGTGTTCGTGAGCGTCACCGCGGTAGAGCAGGCGAACGTGCTGTACAACGTGACGACGGGGGACTCGCCCGACCGCCTGGAGTCCGGCGCGCTGATCAGCGCCAGTACGGCCGAACAGCTCGGGCTCGAGATCGGCGACCCCGTCGAGTACGACGGCCGCCTCTACCGCATCCGCGGGCTCATCGGTTCGAGCCAGGGGTTCGGGGGCGGCGGCAACGAACTCGTGTTGCCGCTCTCGGCGCTCTCCGACCAGCAGTACTACGACTCGGTGACGATCGAGGCGTCGGACGGCGACCAGGCCACCGCCATCTCGGACGGCCTCGAGGAGCGGTTCAACGAGGGGGACGAAGAGGTGATCAGCGTCACCAACTTCGCCAGCGTCCAGGAGAACATCGACTCGTTCCTGAACACGCTCAACCTGGCGCTGCTGGGGATCGGATCGATATCGCTGGTCGTCGCGAGCGTGGCTATCCTCAACGTCATGCTAATGAGCACGATCGAACGCCGGGGTGAGATCGGCGTCCTCCGGGCCGTCGGGATCCGTCGCGGCGAGGTCCTCCGGATGATCCTCACCGAGGCCGCCTTCCTGGGCGTCATCGGCGGGCTGGTCGGCGCCCTCGTCTCGCTCGGCGTCGGCATGCTCATGTTCGATCTGATCGCCGACGACGCGTTGCTCGTGTTCGGCTGGTCCAGCTTCCGGTACCTCTTCTACGGCTTCGGGTTCGCGGTGTTCGCGAGCCTGCTGAGCGGGCTCTACCCGGCCTGGAAGGCAGCCAACGACCGCCCGGTCGACGCGCTCAGGGGCTGAGCGAGCCGATTCCGGCCGGGATGTCGACGATAGCCGAACGCCAAACGTCCACCAGCGACCACAGGTCTATCCGGCTCCGGTGCCAAAAATGTAGAATGGCAGATAACAAATCGGGTCGAGACAAACAGGCCGACGACGAAGAGCGGCGCCAGCGGGAGCGTGCTATCGAAACCGAGCTGGAACGCGGCGACGAACCCGAGCCGCCGGTCGACGAGGCGAACCTCGACGACGTCGAGTCGGACCTCGAGGCGGTGTCGTTCCCGGCGACGGGGGCAGACGTCGTCGCGGCCATCGGCGACCGCGAGGTCGACGCGACCGACGAAAGCTACGCGGTCGCGGAGCTGGTCCCCGACTCGGACGCGGAGACGTTCGCGGCGCCCACCGACGTCCGGATCCGGGTCCAGCGACCGACGATCGCGACGGCCATGAAACGCGTCGTCGAAGCCACCGACCGACTGTCCGGCGCGGACCTCGGCAGGTCACAGCGCGACGCCTACGAGAAGACGTTCCGGGAACTCGCGGCAATCGACGCGGACGACGACGACGAGGGAATCCGGGTCATACGCGACTGGATCGTCGAGCAGATCCGCGAGAAGGAGAAGCTACCCGGATCCCGGGCAGTGCGCCGCGAAGCAGCGGATTTCTGCCGGTCGAACGGCTACGAGGTCCGGGACGACGAGTGGCTCGGCGTCTAGTCTGTCGGGCGGTCAGTCGAGCGCGGGCTGTTCGGTCGAGCGTTCGAGTCCATCGGCGTTCGAAGACGTGACTGCGACCGTCCCGTAGCTGTACACGGTGATCTCGTCCTCGCCGACGGTAAACGAGACCGTGACGTCACCGTTGGTGCCACTCCGAACCCGGGTGAGCGAGTCGAGGGCGTCCGGGTCGACAGACTCGTAGAGCGGTGAGAGTTCGATCGGGGCGCAGTCCCGTACCGCAGACAGCAACGCGGTGACTGCCGCACTCGCAGAGGTACGTTGCTGGTCGAACTCCGCCCTGTACGTCCCCGAGTCGCGGTCGAACGTCAGCGACTCCAGTTCGGTATTCGGATAAGTGGCGATCAAAGGAATCTACTGTACTTAGAGACCGAACGCGGTTGATGAACTCCCCTGATTATACAGGAGGTTTTTACGAGTGGTCGACAGTTCACCAGGCTACGAGTTGACCAGCGTGCCGCCGATGAGGCGTCGGTGACCGCGACGGAGGCGCGAGGAGAGCGATTGCTGGCTGATCCCGAGTTCAGACGCCATCTCGTCGAGCGTCGTCTCGCGGGGTGAGTCGAAGTAGCCGCGTTCGTACGCCAGCACCAGTGCCTCCCGCTGGGCGTCCGTCAGTTCGATGCCGTCGCCCTTGACCGGGAGCAGCGCGTGGACGGCGGTAATCTCGATAGGGATGTCGTGTTCCTGGCAGAGCGTTCGGAACTCGCTGATCGCCGCCCGATCCTCCCCGCGAACCTCGAAGTCCCAGCCGTCGCTGGTCCCGACGCCCGTGAGAACGACGACGCTCGCCTCGGCGAGTGCACTCAGGATGCCGAAGTACTCAGACTCCCACTCCGCACGCATGAGATATTCGCTATCGACGCTGTCGATGCGTTCGACATCGACGACGCCGGCGTGGGCCTCGAAGGCGGCTTCGACGTCGACCGCGTCCGCGCCACGAACCCAGAAGTACGGGATGATCATGGTCTCGTGGGGAATGAGCCGCTCCAGTTCGACTGTTACCGTCGGCAGGTTCTCGAAGATCGTTCCCAGCGGGAACTCGTCGGCCGGGCTGGTGAACTCCAGTACAGTCGCCATGCGAGCGACTACGCTGCGGACACCGATAGTCCACGTGGGTGAGTCGCGTTCCCGGGTCACGGAACGCCGTGAAGCGAACCGTCGTGAACGACGCACACACCCCGTGTGCGAAATGAAACACCGGCCGGTGAGAAGAGGAGCGAAAGGGGGAACGAATTAGCAACCGGCGTGGGCGCCGAGCGTCGACTCCCGTGAGAGCGGTGGCGGCCCCGGATCATGGAGCGTTCCGTTCGGGGCCGGCCGGGCCGTCAGTTCTCCTCTTCCTCGCTCGTCGACCGGGTCAGATACCGACCGACGCCGATCAGGCCGGCGACGGCCGAGGCGACGCCCATGCCGGGGCCGGACTCGTCTGTCACCTCGGTCGCGGTCGATTCGTCGGTCTCCTGGGCCGGCGGCGCGCCGCCCGGAGTCGGCGACGGCGTCGCAGTCGATTCCTCGGTGGCAGTCGACGTCGCCGTCGGGGTTGGCGACGCCGTCGGCGTCGCCGTCGAGTCGGAGCTGGAACGTGAATCGTCGTGGTCATCGTCGTCGTCGGAACTGGAGCGGTACGCGTCCATCAGGTCGACGTCCGGCTCCTCAGGCGGCTCGTAGCTCGTCGAGACGTCGACCTCGACGGTGCCCGTGTCGTCGGAGACCGTTGCGTACTTCGTCGTCTCCTCGTCGTCGACGGTGACGATGATCGCGTACTCGCCCTTGAACGCTCCCGAGACGGCGAGCGAGCCCTCGCCGTCCGTCGCGCCGGTCTCGTTCGTCCACCACTGGTTGAACACGAGGTCTTTGTACTTCGCGAGCGCCGGCTTGGGGTTCCACTCGGCGTCGAAGAACGGCGCGTCGTCCCGCCAGTGGTAGGCGTCGTTTATCCCCCACACGTCGAACTCCGCGACGGCTTCGTGGCTGAACGCCATCTTCAGGAACTGGTAGAAGTAGGTTCCCTTGTCCTCGTCCGACCAGTCGCCGTCGGTCATGTCCAGCTCGGAAATCCGGAGGTCCACGTCGTACTGGGCGTACTGGTTGAACGTCTCCATGAGCCTGACCGGCGAGAGCGTGGTGGACTCGTCGCTAAAGTGCGACTGCATCCCGGCGATGTCGAGGCCCGCGTCCTGGTTCGCGAGGAATTCGATCTGGGACTCGTACTTGGTCTGCTTGCCGCCGTAGTTCCCGGTCAGCACGCTGTAGTCGTTGACCGCGAGCGACGTGCCCTCCGGCGCGGCGTCGCGGGCGGTCTGGTACCACGACGCCAGCGTGTCTGCGGTGAGGTACGCGTGGTCGCCGTCGGGCGTTTCGAGCAGGCCCGCGTCGTCGACGTCTTTCCCGTCGATGGCGGCCAGGAGGCCCGGCTTGTGGATGTGTTCGTTAGCGACCTCCCAGTCGTCGATGTAGTCGCCGTAATACTGGATGATCTCCTCGAGGTGCTCGTGCGTGCGTTCTTCGACGTATTCGGGGTCGAGTTCGGGGTCGGTGACGTTGCCGTCCTCGAACTCTACGCCCATCGCTCGCACGACGTCCATCGGGACCGCCCAGTTGCTGACGTCGCCCCACAGGGCCACGTGCCCGCGGACGTCGAGTCCGTTCTCGATGGCCCACTGGGTCCCGTAGTCGGCGGTGTACTTCTCTTCCTCCCAGAACCGCCACTTGTGCGCGTTCTCGAGGACGACCGTGTTGAACAGGTGTGGGATCTTCTCCCGGAACGTGTCTCCGGACTCCGTGTTCTCGACGAGGTGGGCGGCGTCGAGCGCCGTCCCGAAGTCGAACTCGTGTTCGTGCATCGCGACCTGGACGTCCGCGTCGGAGACGGCGTTGCCGTCGCCGTCGACGACGTCCACCGAGAAGTCGGTCGTGCGGATGCTGTCGATGCGTGCGTCCGCGTTCGCCTCCCAGTTCTCGTTTCGCTCGTCCTCCCAGACCGGCAGGTCGGAGGTCGAGAGGTCCTGGCTGAAGTACAGCAGTGCCAGGCCACCGATGTCGACGGTCTGGACGTCAGCACCGAGCCAGAACTCGGTCCACCAGGACTCGCCCTCGGCCGTCGGGTCGGACGCGTCACCAGCCTCGATCGGGAAGTAGTACCGTTTCCACTGCTGGCCGACCGAGGGATTGTTCTTCACGGTGAAGTCGGCGGACGAATCGGCCGAGTACCCCGTCTTGTAGGTGACATCGGCGCGTGAATTGTTGGGCGTCCGGAGGTACGCGACACCGAGCAGGACGTCCCCGCTCGAAATCGCTTGCTCAGGCACCTCGCCCTTGAAGGAGATGGCGTAATCGTTGCTGGGGTTCTGGGTGACGTCGAACCGGGCCGCCTCCGAGAACGGGACACCATCGCCGCTGACGTCGAGCGGGCGCGTCTTGTCACCGTATTCGCCCATGTCGACGTCGTACGCCGCGAACGTGTCCGCTTCGTTGTTCGCGTAGACGAACTTCCCTGGCGAGAGTTCCATCGCGCTCAGGTCGTCGACCAGCGTCGAGTAGTACTGGTCGTCGACGGCCGGCCACTCGGTGATGTCCTCGCCGCCGCCGCTGCCTGGAACACCACTTGGGAGCGAGTTGACGTCGGCATCTTGACCGAAGTCGATCAGTGCGACGCCGCCGACCTCGACTGTCTGCTGCTGGAATCCGAGCTGGAACTGGACGTATGCATTGTCGGCATCGGAGTCCGTTCCGAATTCTATCGGGAAGTAGTAGCGCGTCCACTCGGAGGAAATCGTCGGCGATGTCGGTCCCTGATTATGGTTTCCGCTGTCGTTGCTGTCGACCGCGTGGAACTCGGCAATCGGACTATCCGACGGCGAGCGAAGGTATGCGACACCCAGCATGACGTCGCCCGCAGAGACCGCTCTAGGGAGCGTAGCGTACAGTTGAACGTCCCAGGGATTGGCAGGCGACGACGTGATCTCGTACGCCCTCGCCTCCGCAAAGGGGGCGCCCTCCGCAGCCACGTCGATCGATGAGACCGAGCCGAAGTCTCCGGCTGTCTCGTAGAAGGTGTTTCGCGCAGCCGTTTCGCTCGTACCGTAGACGAACTCTCCCGAGGGAAGGCCCATCTCGCTCAGGTCGTCAGTCAGGTGGTCGTAGTACGGATCGACGAAGGTTCCTTGGGGTCCACGCGGGAGATCCCCGTAAGCAGCATTCTGGCCGAAGTTCAGGAGTGCAAACCCACCGACATCGACGGTTTGCTGGTCGAACCCGAGCCAGAACTGTACGTTCTGACCGGAACCGCTCGCATATTCAATTGGGCAATAGTATCGCTGCCACTCGGCCCCGATGTCGGGTTGCCACAGCGAGATATTGTTGGAGTTGGACGCGTAGAATTCGCCCGTGACGTTGCCCGCTGGGGCCCGGAGGTAGACAACTGCGAGCATCGCATCGTTCTCTTGAATTTCCGATGCAACGGTATCGGGAACATCAGCTTTGTATGCGACGTTCGTCTTCGCTTCGGGAGACGACGTGATATCGAACCGGGTCGCCTGCGTGAACGGAACGTCGTCACCACTCACGTCGAGCGAACGGTCTACCGTTCCGTTTCCGCTAATATACGCGGAAACGTTATCGCTACTCCACGTATCGGCTTCGTTGTCGGCGAAAACGAACTCCGCTTCCGGGAGCCCCTGTCCGTTCTTGAGATCGTCGACGAGCGTCTGGTAGTACGGATCACCACCCGTATCCCACGTGTCCGGAGTCGCTGCGCTCGCGATTCCGGTCGCCGAACTTGCGATTCCACCCGCGACGCCGGCTGCTCCTATCGAACGCAGGAACGGACGACGCCCCACCCGAAGACGATCAGTTTCCTGATCATCCTGATCTGTATTCCGCATTGATTCGGAAGTACATCTCCCTATAACCAGTTATAAAACTTATCAAAATTTTGTGATAATGAGGGCACACTCATGATAATTCAGATTAAATTGCATACCAATAATTGGCGATTCGTCCGTTACGGGTTCGTAGAAGCATGTTTCACGGTATTTGTTTATTAATATATGAAGAGTAGTCTATGAACGTATTCGGCTGATTCGTATCGATCCCGGCCAAGTTTTAGTATTGAAATCGTCAACACCGCTCAAACAATTCCTTTCCCGGTTTAAGCGCCGGATTTTAGGTAGCTGATCTGGTTCGTGAGATACGTTCGACGCGTTTCGAGGGCGGACGTCTCCACCCGGATCGAGAGTTCACTCGGCACGATCCCGCCTCGGCCATCGAAGGTCGTTCGGATCCAGATCCGACACGGACGGGAGAAGCGCGCACGCGTGGTGAATCCCTCATCTCGTCGTCACTGTTAGTGAACACGAATCAGATCGTATGGCGATATCCGAGTCCTGGTCGTCTGCGAGTGGAGCGCGGATGAGGCGGATAACACGGGAGGGAGCACCGTCTCGATAGCGGGGAGTGTCGAGGGCAGCTCTCACGAGTTCACGCTACGAGGTCGAAGGAGTCGATGCAAATAGTCGTTGCAAACGATCGTTTGTAACACCCATTACAAACGATGGCGCGGCTGTGAAACTGCCTCTAGTCGTGATACAGTGGCATCGGCGGCGTCCCCCCGATAGGTACAGTTGGGGCACGTTTCGTCGATTGTACCAGAAAAATTAATTTCAATCCCAGTGGCTTATTATTTGTCTAACATGAAGAGCGAACGAGGCGGCGAGCGAGAGGAGGGCGAATCGAATTCGAAACACCGGCGGGACGTACTCCGGCTGGGCGCCGGCGCGGCAGCCGCCGCAGTCGCAGTGCCAGCGCTCAGTGGCCAGGCTGCTGCACACTACCCGGACGAGCTTTCCGTCGACGTCAAACCGCACAGTGACGAGAACCGGATCGCGCAGCAGGGACACGGCTTCGTCCCGGTGGCGGTCGGCCAGACGGACGAGTTCGACCCGACGAGTGAACCGGTTCGGTACCGGTTCGGAGCACCAGACGTCGTCAGCGACGGTGGCGGTGCACGACCGGTCCACGACGGCTATCCCCTGGACGTCGACGGCGACGGACGAGAGGACCTCCTCTTGCTGTTCCCAACCTGGCACGCCGGGTTCGACGGTGACGAATCCGAGGCCCGCCTCGAGTGGGAACGGGACGAATCCGGTGAGCACGGCCTCTCCGGAACCGATAGCGTGACTGTCGTCGGCCACCCGGAATGGAAACGAGGCGGGCACGGCGGCGAGTAGCGAACCGACGGTCGACCGGGGCGATCGGCGTCTATCGCGTCACTGATCGACGTCGACGCGCGCGGGGTCGGGGTCCATCTTGAAGACGACGCTGGGCTCCCAGAGAAGCCGATGTTCCTTGTACGTCCCCTTCCCCATCCCGCCGTGTTCCTGGTTCGACTCGGTGACTTCGAGGAAGGCGAGTTCGCTGAGGAGCCCGCGGACCGTGTCGGTCGTCAGGTCGTCCGTTCCCTCCGACTCGCAGACCTTCCGGTAGACGTCGTAGATGACGGTGGTCCGGAACCAGTCGCGGTCGTCGGGCGTCTTCGACGTGAGGTTGGCGAGCGCGTAGAGGACGTACTTGCTGTGGGGTGGGAGTCCGGCGATGAGTTCTTTGAGACGCTCGACCTCGGCCTGTTCCTGGGCGAGTTCGAGGTGGTCCTCCCTGACCTCGCCGACGCCGTTGTTCTTGGCGTAGTCGCCGGCGTGACGAAGGAGGCGGATCGCTTTGCGTGCGTCCCCGTGTCGCTGGGCCGCGAGCGCCGCCGTCTTCGGGATGACGCCCGGTTCCAGGACCCCTTCCTGGAACGCGTCCTTGCGGTTTTCGAGAATCTGGCGCAGCTGCTCGCCGTCGTAGGGGTCGAAGATGAACTCGTTGTGCCCGAGGCTGCTCTTGACGCGTTCGGTCATCTGCTCGCGGAAGTTGACCTTGTTCGAGATGGAGATGATACCGATGGGGACGTCGACTTTCCCGGCCTCGCGGGCACGTGAGAGTAACATCAGGACGTTGTCGTCGCCGAGCCGGTCGACTTCGTCGAGCGTGATCAGCGCGGCGTCGTACTCGCGGTCTAAGATCTCCCAGAGTCGGTTGTAGTACTCGTTGGTCGAGATACCGCGCGTCGGCACCTTGACGCCGGTGCCCGGGCGGTTGACGCTGTCGGCGACCGTCTGGATGGTGTCCGCCTCTCCCTTTGCCTGCGCGCAATCGACGGTGACAGTCGCGAGGCGATTGCCACGGCGCTCGGCCTCGTCACGAGCGCGTTCCATGACGTGATTCGCGACGAGTGACTTTCCCGACCCGGTCTTGCCGTACAGGATGACGGAGTTCGGCGGGACGCCCGTCACGGCCGGACCGACCTCGTTGGCCAGCTCCCGGATGTGGTCGTCGCGACCGACGATCCGGTTCTGGTCCGGGACGTGGTCGATGTTCAGTAGCTCACGGTTCGCGAAGACGTCGTTCCCGCCGCCAGCGTCCACGTCGCTGAAGAGGTTGTCACCCCCGGATCCCCCGTCGCTCCCCTCGTTCATACAGACGCTATCCACGACCACATTCAAAAACGTTACCACTAGATTCCGAGTTAGATCCCCTCCCTCGCGCCGATCCAGAGCCAGTACAGCGGTTTTCTGGGTAACTACGAATTCGGTTGACACCCCCCTGATTCCGAGTTAGCGGCTGTGTGCGGGCATCCCATAGTCTACCGGGACGGCGGTGAATCGATGGGAACACCGAGCGACCACCCCGACGAGATGTGGACCAATAGCTGATCGGGTGAACCGGACGTGATCGTGTGAAGGTGAATCGAACGGCCGGTAGATAGTCGGAGCGCGTTCCCTCCCCGGGAAGGTGGACGACACACCCGATTCCGAGTTAGATATCGACCGACCGAACGGCTTTCGAGACGGGGGCGAGGAGAGAGACACCTCATTCCGAGTTAGTATTCACCGGACGAGAAGCCGATCAGAGAGGATTGTTCTGATCAACACACCCGATTCCGAGTTAGTAGCCCGGTCGGCTCGGCGGCGACGGTCAAACGAACGAGATGCGAGGGAGCCGGACGGCCGAACGGCCGAGCGTCCGGTAGCGACCATCTCGTTCGTTCTACCCGCCATATTTGGATTTCGGAAGGGAACGTCTGGAGGGAAGGAGAGTTCGGTGAGGGACACACACACCTGATTCCGAGTTAGTTCGGCCGAGGGAGAGGGAGAGCAGTAGTGAAGGGAGCGGGAAGAGTAGCAGGCAAGAAGGTACGAAAGGTCGGAGAGAACACGCCGCCAAAAACGGTCTACTCGTTCGTACCCGAGTGCGACCTGGACCACCCCGTCTGGTTCTGTCGTCTTCCTCGTTCTTTCTCCTAACTCTCTAGTACTCGTTCTAGTACTCGTTTTCTAGTACCCGTTCTCTAGTACTCGTCGTTTCCTCTATCTCGTTTCTTCTTCTAGCCTATTCTAGAAACTAGTAACTAGTATCGACACACCTGATTCCGAGTTAGTTCACGCCGCTCTCGACTCCTCCCCCTCGCTCGATACCCGACTAACTCGGAATCAGGTGTGTGTGTGTCCCCGTCGACTTCTCACGAGTCGTGGACGTTTCCCGAGTGGAGGTGAGGGTTCGAGAGACGTCGACCGATCCTGGAGGTCAAGCCGGGACGGGACACCGTGTGCGAAATGATTTCTAGAGGGATCTTCGAGCTTCCCATAGAGAGGGACTGTTCTGCCCGATCCTCACTTGTCTCTCGAATAGGAGGATGGAACGGGAATCCCCGAGAAGAGGGTTTTAAAAACACACCCACACCCCGTGTGCGAAATGAAACGGGAAAATAGCGTGGGCGGGTGATCAGACGGCGTCCGAGCGTCAGGGTATCGGATTCGGCCGATGAACTTCGAGGGAAGACGCAGTCGAGGGGGGACCCCTGCGATGGAAACTCCAAACAGGAGAAAAGTTTATTTACGGGGGTGTCTAACCATATCCGTAGGACATCACCTCACAACAACTGTTAACTAAATATCCATTTCCTAGTTGGATATCGAGAAAACCCGCCAAAACATCCGGAAGAGATGCTGTCCCGCCGCTCCACGGTGCGTCGTTCCGACTGACCCACTGCTGCCTCGTTCGAACCACCACACCTCTCCGCCGAATTCATTTCGCACACGGGGTGTGTGTCCCCTCCCCCTGGAGTCCCCCCAGTTCGCTCGACTCTCCTCGAATCACCCCCAGTTCGCTCGATCCCCCCTCGAACCATCCCACTCGATCGAGACTATCCGGGCGATGTCGTATCCCGACTGGCCGAAAATCGGTCCCAGCCGGATCCAGATTGGGTTCGACGGATCGTTCCGGTCGTCTCTTCCCACCTCAGATGTCCGTAAACGCCACATTTCATTTCGCACACGGGGGGTGGGCAACCGTCTCTCCGGCGATGCAACCGTTTCTCCGGCGATACTTCGCTAGCGGTCGAACTCCTCGCGGTTTCCTCGCGGTTTCATTTCGCACACGGGGTGTGTCCCCAGCCAGGCACAACTCCTCCCGGCGGGCTGGCGGTAATTCCTGAACTCGTTCGCGGTGTATTGTAAGAATTCCTATACGGGGGATAGAGGCCCGGAGGTGTCGGATTCAGAAATATTTGCCATCGCACACGGTTGGCGTACTTTTTTATACTTTCCACTACCAGTACTCTCCAATGTCTGAGGGGGAGGAACAGGTCTCGGTCGACGACGACCAGCAGTCCATCCAGGAACGGCTCCAGGCCGGGACGCACAAGTCGGTGTTCCGGGACAAGAGCCTCGTCGAGCCCGACACCATCATCGACGAGAACCGCATCGTCGGCCGGGACGACCAGCTCGACGACATCATCACCTATCTCCGCCCCTCGATCCAGGGGGACCGGCCGCCAAACATGCTCCTGTACGGGCCATCCGGGACGGGGAAGTCGCTCATCATCAACGCCGTCTGCGAACAGATCGTCGAGATATCCGACTCGAACGGCCAGCGCTTCGGCGTCGTCGAGATCAACTGCCAGACGATCAAGTCTCACGATCGCGCGGTGTACAAGCTCGTGGAGACGGCCGCCGACAGCATCGGCATCGACCCCGGCGTCCCGCGCAAGGGCATCTCCACAGACGAGAAACTCGACCGGCTCTACGAGCTGATCAACGACAACTTCGACTCCGTCATCATCATCCTCGACGAGATCGACCTCCTCCACGGTCGTCGTCGCGGAACCGACGAGGAGCCCGCCTACTCCCGTCTCCTCTACCAGCTCTCGCGAGCGGAGAAACTCGGCAAGATAGAGGGCTGTGTCTCCGTCGCGGCGCTCACCAACGACCCGGGGTTCATGGAGGACCTGGACGGGCGCGCGGAGAGTTCGTTCAACCCCCAGGACGTCGCGTTCCCGGACTACGACGCCAACCAGCTCCGGTCGATCCTCCGGCGTCGGCGCGACGCGTTCCGCGAGGACGCGTTGAAGGAGGACGTCATCCCGCTCATCGCCGCGTTCGCGGCCCAGAGCCACGGCGACGCGCGGAAGGCCATCGACCTCTTCCGGAAGGCCGGCGAGATCGCGAACCGGAACGACGCCGACGTCGTCACCGAGCCCCACGCCCGGAACGCCCAGGAGGAGTTCGAGAAGGACCGGACGCTCACCCAGATCGAGGGCCTCTCGACCCAGAAGAAGCTCTCGCTGTACGCGACGGCGGCGGTGCAGGTGTACGCGGACGAGGACATCGACTCGGTCCCGGGGACCGTCGGCTTCGCGGTGTACGAGTACCTCACCGACCTGCTCGACACCGACGAGAAGTCCCGCGACACCTACCTGCGGTACATGAACGAACTCGACACCTATGGCATGGTCACGTCCGAACGGCGGAGTCGCGGGTTCGGCCGGGGCGTCCACAAGGAGTACACGTTCACCGACGACCCCGACGTCGTCGCCGAGACGCTTCGCGAGGACTCGCGTCTCTCCGACCTCGAGGCGGACGAGGACCTGGTTCGCTCCGTCGTCAACGCGCAGGTCGCGGACTTCCTCAGCAAGTGACCGCCGTTCGGTCGTGCACGGTTTCTGGACCTGTCGCCAGGTGCACTCGGAGCTGTCCCAACGTGCCCTGTGGACCCGTAGGAGGCCGTTTCTCTTGCCGTAAACCACTCCTACTCAGATTCTCTCGTTCGGATATTCCGATCTGAAAACCGCCACCAAAACCTCTGTATCGGCGGTTCTGTACACATTTCATTTCGCACACGGGGGGTGGGTTCAGCACGCCGACCGACCGCCGAAACGAAAGACGATGGTCGACCCGCAAAACGACCAGACTCCCTTCGCCGAAACGACTGTATTTCCTCCGCTGAAACGACTGTATTTCCCCCGCCGAAACGACCAGACTCACCGTTCGAGTTCCCACGCGGTCGGGGCTAGCGTCTCTCGTCGAAGGTGATACGGCCGCTGCAGTGAACGGTCACCGCGAAGCCGCTGTAGTCGAAGGAGACGGACGCGTCGCTCTCCGATTCGGCCGATCGTCCATCGAAGACCGCTGTCAGGGACTCCGTGTCGATGACCTCACCGAGCGGCGGCAGCGAAACCGGGTCCTGGTCGAGTATCTCTCCGATGGCGACGACGACCGCCCTGCCGACGTCGGACGACCCGTCGAGCGGCATATCGACGTAGTACTGGTCTACCCTGGCATCGTATTCGAGGAGAATTCCATCCATGGAATAAACTGTAAACGAAACGAGCGCCCGACACTCAATATGTCTACTGGTGTCAGTTAAGATGGGGGACTGGATCCCGCCGTTCCCACCGGGTCGGCAGGACGGAGAGACTGTCCTCCCGCGACGCTGGGCCGTCACAGGCCGTCGAACCGGTGCGTCGGTGGTCTGGAGTCGGACGGCGTCCGGAACGAATCCGGAGGCGGGCGGACAGTGGGCGCCCTGGGAGACAGAGGGCCGTCCCCAGAGCGCGGTCGGACAGGAGACGCTTCGAGGGCGGACGCCGCGGTTCCACGTGCCCCGGGCGGGACGACCGACCGGCCTCCGACAACGGCCCCCTTCGAGGCCGGGATGTGGTCGGATCTCGAGGAAAGGACGGGGCGAGCCTGATGACGCTACTCGTCGGCCGAGGCCGTGTACGTCTGGTAGGCGGCGAGGCCGAGATAGGCGGCGACGACGGCGCCCAGGAGCACCTGGGTGAGCGCCGCGGTCAGGCCGGCGGCGAGCGAGAGGGCGATGGCGCCGACCCCGAGCCCGGAGAGCCAGAGGTAGTAGGTGTGCCAGCGCTGCTCGTCCGTCGTCACGGGGTCGAGGTACGGGTCGAGCTGGTCGACGTTGGCGCCGAGCTCGACGTAGCCCCGGTCCTGGTTGAAGTTCACGATGTCCATGTCGTCCATCTTCGGCAGATGGCACTGGTAGAGGCCGACGTAGACGCGCTTGCGCTGACTCGACGTCAGCGCCTGCGTCGTCGTGTCGTTCTCCAGGGCGGCGACGTGCTCGGCGAGGTCGCTGAGCGACGTTCGCTCGCCCCGTTCTTCGAGATATCGGATGACGTCACGCCGACGTCGGTTCTTCAGGACCTCGAATATCAGGTCGAGGGACAGCTCTTCGGGTTCGGCGGGTGCTGTCGTCTCCGTCTGTTCGCTTTCGTTCTCTACGTCCTCTGAGTCGACGTCGTATTCCTGGCTTCGTTGTGGTGCTGTATTCTGTGCGCTCATTTTGTGACCCCCTCACGGCCGCACGATGTGTGACCGTCAGTTCGTATTTCGGCGTTACACGCCGAGAGTAGTACGCGCCATCGGTGCGACGCACACCGGGCCGATCCGATTCCGGATGATCTCTCTCCGATTTGCCCACCGGGGCGAGCCCCCGAGTGCGTCCAAGTTACCGAAGCTCAGACACTTAATGGTTTGTAATTTTAAGACTGGTATACATGTGTTACTCTCTACCCAACTCCTGGTAATCGGGTCCAAAAGCGGGGTAATACCCCATTACTATCCGATAGAACGGCTGACGACGGCCCGTGTCCCCGGTTCCACAGGGTCACGCTATCTGTCGAGGCGGTGACGACTCGTTCAGCGAGGCGAGGCGAGAACGGTCCCGATGGACTCTGGGGCTAACGATACGTTACTTCGTGCCGCGTCCGAGGGCGTAATGGGGCCGATCGTGGGTCCCAGACGCCAGCGCGCGGCGCGTGTCGAGGATGGCCGCGTCGCCGAACGCCGCCGGATCCAGCGACTCGAACTCGTCGTGGGCCGTCAGGAGCACGACGGCGTCGAAGGCGTCTGTCTCGACGTCCGTCGTGGGCACGAAGGTCCCGGGCCACGAGGCGACGTCGTCGGCCTCGAGCATCGGGTCGGTCAGCGTGACGTCGGCACCGAGCTCGACGAGGTGCCGTGCGACTGCGCGTGCCGGTGCCTTGCGCGTCTCGGCGACGCCAGCGCGGTAGGTGGCGCCGAGCAACAGGACGGTCGAATCATCCAGGGCCTGGCCCCGGTCCGCGAGCAACTGGTCGACTTTCCGGACGACGAACTCCGACATCCGGTCGTTGACCGCTCGCGCGGTCCGGACCAGCGGGAGGTCGTAGTCGACCTGCTCGGTCAGGAAGTACGGGTACACCGGGATGCAGTGGCCGCCGACGCCCGGGCCGGGCGTGTGGATGTCGCAGAACGGCTGGGTGTTCGCGACGTCGATCGCCTCGGTGACGTCGACCGCCAGGTCGTCGGTGAGCCGGCCGAGTTCGTTCGCCAGCGCGATGTTGACGTCGCGGTAGACGCCCTCGAACACCTTCACGCACTCCGCCGTCGTCGCGTCGCTCGCCTCGATGACGTCGTTGTCGGTGACCTGGTCGTAGATCAGCGCGGCGACGCGCGTACTCTCGTCGTCGACGCCGCCGACGACCTTCGGGTACGACCCCCTGATGTCTTCGAGCGCCCGGCCGCTGGAGGTCCGTTCGGGACAGAAGGCGAGGCCGAACGCGCCCTCGTCCAGCCCGCTCTCCGCACACAGCAGGGGCAAGACGACGTCGCGACACGTGCCCGGCGGGACCGTCGACTCGATGACTACGACGTCTCCCTCACTCAGCCCTGCACCGATCGACTCGACCGCGGCCCGTAGTGTCGCGAGGTCGGGTTCGTTGTCGTCGGTGAGCAACGTCGGGACGATGACGACGTGGACGCTCGCCTCGGCCGCGGCCGCCGTCGGCTCGTGGGTCGCCGACAGCGCGCCTTCGTTCACTCGCTCTTCGACCAGTTCGGCGAGGCCAGGTTCGCCCTCGACGTGACAGCCGCCGGAATTCACCGTCCGGGCCACCGACTCGTCGACGTCGACGCCGACGACGTTGCCGGTCACCTCGGCGTAGACGCCGGCAAGCGGTAGTCCCATCTTGCCGAGGCCGTAGACTGCCACCGGCACCTCGCCGCTGACGAGTGCGACTCGCTGGCGTGCCTCGTCGATGTCGGCGTCGTAGAGGCCCCGCTCAGACTGTCGTGACTTCACTCGGGTTCACCTCCGCTTCCCCGTGGACCCGGGAGGTCGCGATGTCGCTTATCTGTCCGGCGACCGAGAGCGCCCGGAGCCCGTCGGCGCCGGTCACCTTCGGCTCCTCGCCCTCGCGCACCGCATCGACGAACGAGCGGAGTTCGCGCTTGAGCGGTTCGCCGCTGTCGACCGACGGGCGCTCGACGACGCTCTCGTGGCGGAAGCGCACGTCGCCGTCCTCGGTCTCGTACTCCGGCGACGAGTGACGGTGTATCTCGACTGACTGGTCCATGTAGTCGACGTGGACCAGGCAGTCCCGGGCCGTGATCGACAGGTCGCGGATCTTCTCCTGGGTGACGCGGCTCGCGGTGAGCGAGCCGACGACGTCGCCCGAGAACTGCAACTGGGCGGCGACGTGGTCCTTGCCGCGTGCGCTCATGGCGGCGACGGCCTCCAGGTCACGCTCGACCAGCGAGAGGACCAGGTCGATGTCGTGGATCATCAGGTCCATCACGATGTCGTCGTTGCCGTCGCGGTCGACTGGCGGGCCCAGCCGTCGGGCGGCGACGGCGATGACGTCCAGGTCGGGCAGCAGGTCGGCGAGGACGTCCACGACCGGGTTGAACCGCTCGATGTGGCCGACCTGGAGCGTCAGGCCCCGATCCCGGGCCATGCGGATCAGGTCCCGCCCCTTCTCGGCGTCCGTGACGAACGGCTTCTCGACGAGGACGGACACGTCCCGTTCCATGGCCGACGTGGCGACGTCGTGGTGGTAGCCGGTCGGGACGGAGATGGACGTCACGTCCACGGCGTCGAGGAGATCCTCGGTCGGGACGGCCTCGGTCCCGTAGGTGTTCGCAGTCGATTCCGCACGCGAGGCGTCCGCGTCGGCGACCCCGACGAGTTCGACGTTCGGCAATTCGTTGTAGACCCGTGCGTGGTGGCTTCCCATGGAGCCGACGCCGACGACGCCGGCCCGCAGTATCTCTCTGTTAGTCATGTGAGTACTCGGCGAGTGCAGTCGCGACGGCGGTCCGGTCGCGGTCGGTGAGGTTCGGGTGGACGGGGATCGAGAGGACGTCTTCGGTCGCCTGCTCGGCGTTGGGCGCCCCGTGGTCGACGTCGTCGTAGGCGGGCTGTTCGTGGATGGCAGTCGGGTAGTACACCGCCGAGTCGACGCCGTACTCGCTCAGGTGCGCCTGGAGGTCGTCGCGGTCCTCGGCCCGGATCGTGTACTGGTGGTACGAGTGGCGATACCCGTTCGGTTCGACCGGCGCCCGGATCGGACTGTCGCGCAGCGCGTCCGTGTACCGGGCGGCGTTCTCCCGGCGCGCCTGGACGTACCCGGAGAGCTTCTGGAGCTGGACGCGGCCGATGGCGGCTGCCAGGTCGGTCATACGGAAGTTGTGACCGACGCGCTGGTGGCGGCCGTCGTCGTCGCGCCCGTGGTTGATGAACGCGGCCGCGCGCTCGGCCACGTCCGCGCGGTCGGTGGTTATCATCCCGCCCTCGCCCGTGGTCATGTTCTTCGTCGGGTAAAAGGAGAAACAGGCCACGTCGCCGAGCGAGCCGACCCGGTCGCCGTCGAATTCGGCCCCGTGGGCCTGGGCGGCGTCCTCGATCAGCGGGACGTCGTAGCGGTCGGCGACGTCCCGGAGACGGTCCATCGGGGCGGGGAGCCCGTACAGGTGGACGGCCAGGATGGCGTCGACGTCGCCGTCCAGGGTACGAATCTTCGCCTCGACCGCGCTCGGGTCGAGGTTGTACGTCGACGGGTTGACGTCGGCGAAGACCGGGTCGGCCCCGACGAGGCGGACGGCGTTCGCCGTCGCGACGAACGACAGGGGCGTGGTGAGGACCGTGTCCCCCTCACCGAGATCGAGGGCTTCCAGCGCGGTGTGGAGGGCCGTCGTTCCGTTGCTCGTCGCGACGCCGTGGTCGACGCCGCAGTAGCTGGCGAACTCCGTCTCGAACGACTGGACGGTTTCGCCGGCGCTGAGCTGGCCCGACGCGAGCACGTCGCGGACGCTGGCCATCTCGCGTTCACCGACGTCCGGGTCGGCGATAGCGACCGTCGGTCGGACGTCCTGCGAGGTGGTCACGTCCGTCCACCTCCGCGCGGCGAAGCGGTCCGGGCGGGAACCGGGCGGCGGCCCGTAAATCCGGGATTACGCCGCCGAACTGCCCGTCTTCCATCGGCGACAGTGGCAATCACTGCGACTGTAGTGCGTTCCGTCACAGTCACAGCTATCGATCAAATGACGTTTTGTTATGTGCGCGTTTTCGGTGGTAAAGCGCCGCTTCGGGGGATACGGCGGTCTTACCGCCAGAACTGGTGAAATAATCCTGTCTTGAACAGCCGCCCCATTCCCGTCGCAGGGGCCTCCTGCGGCCGATCGAATGCGGCGCCTTTACTGATTGATTGTTGATAAGCTGGTTGTAACAAAGGGGTGGACACTTGTTTCGTCGGTGTGGTCATCGCTTCGCCTACTGACTGCCCGCAACCAGCGTACTCCCGGTGAAAACCACTCGTAGGTCCTGATGTCGTCAAAACACCCAGACATCTCACAAAGTGACGTGTTCGACGTCTTGAGCAATCCGAGACGTCGGTTCGTCCTGTACTATCTGCGTGAGATCGACGATACAGTCGAACTGAACGAGCTGGCAAAGGCGATCGCTGCGTGGGAGAACGACACCGACGAATCAGAACTCACAGACCAGGATCGAAAGCGAGTGTACGTCTCACTGTATCAGACCCACATCCCGAAGCTCACCGACGTCGGGCTCGTGGAGTACGACCAGGACAGCGGCACCGTGCACCTCACGGACCGGACCTCGGTCATCGACGACTATCTCACCGATAGCGATTCGTCGATTCCGTGGCACTACCTGTACCTGGGACTGTCGGCCGTGGGCGCGCTCGTGTTCGTACTCGCGTGGCTCGAGGTCGGCCTGTTCGGGGCCATCCCGCTCCTGGCGGTCGGTGGCCTCCTGGTGGCGAGTTTTCTGGTTCTCTCGGTGGCCCACTACGTCTCGACCGCTCGCCAGCACATCGAGATGCCGCCGGAGTGAGTGATGGTTCCGCGCTCGTACCGACAAACGTCCGCCTACTGTAAACGGGAAACCAGAAACGACGAAATGACTAAACACGACACTCTCGAACTCCGAGACGGAAACCGACCGATAGCACGTGCCGACCGTAGCGGGCGAGTCAGCGTCCGGCGCTGCTGTCGGGGAGGATCTGGATACTGACATGGTCGCGACCGAATGGGACGACGTGAGCTACGTCATCAGCTCCCGGTACAGGATCGCAACGCTTCGGCGTCTGTCCGACGGACCGGCGACGCCCTCGCGGATCGCTGACGACACCGGCCTGAGCGTCGCGCACGTCTCACGTGCGCTCCAGGAACTACGGGACCACGAACTCGTCGAGCTCCTGGTATCAGAAGACAGGAAGAAGGGACGCGTCTACGGCATCACCGACCGGGGCAATCAGGTGTGGGAGACGATCGAGACCGAGAACATGACTTGATCGTCGGTCGCAACGACGCAACCCTCGGTCGGTATCGCGTAACCGTTACCCGTTATCTGTCCCGTCGCGCGCCCTCGGCACCGTCTCTGTTCTCCGAGAGCGTCTCGCCACCTTCCGGGAGCAACTGCTCGGGACAGCGCTGGTGCTTCGGTGTCTCCGCGAACTCCGCGATACGCTGCCATTCGCTTTCCGTCAATCGACCGTTCATGAACACGCGATCACAGGGGTCTCGGACCGAAAGTAATGTCCTGCTTAGCGAGTGGGTGCAGACCGGTAGCCAATCGGACCTGCAGTCAAGTAGCGATTACTCGACGTCGACGGGATCGACGAGCACGTCCCCGTTCCCAGTGACCGTGATCGTGAATCCCTCGTGACGGAACGTCACGTAGGCGTTCTCCGCCGCTCGGCCGTCGAAGAGCGCGTCTAATGCCTCCGGGTCGATAGACTCGGCCAGCGGTCGGAGCGCCTCGATCGCCGTGTCGCTTTCCTCGGCCAGTCGATACGCCACGCGCGTGCTGGGTGGGTTCGAAGGGTTCTCGCTCGCAGGTGCTGGCACCCCTTCCCCACCATCGGTACTGGGATAGGTCATATCCTGTCGATCACTCGTTTCCCTATATGTGTTTGTTGGTCGTTCGAATCGGTCCGCTCCGCGTCCGGCGAACTCGATCCGGCGGCTCCCGGCGGTAGCGACTTCCTTACCGACCGAACGGTCGGGTCATTTATCAGGGAACGCGTTCACGGATCGGCGACTCGTCGGTTCGGCCAGTTGGGAGGGAGCTCCGAGGACGGCCGCTCGCGACCGAGGACGACCGATCCGGTCCGATCCGGCGATTCGATGTCGACGGTCAGGCGGGTTCGGGCCCTCGTCTCAGCCCGGAGTGGCGCGCGCCTGGAAAAAACGCGATCAGCAGGTGGTAGCCACTACGCGATCGTCGTCGCGAGTCCGTCCCGGAGCGAGACGGTCGGTTCGAACCCGAGTTCGTCTCTGGCCTTCGAGACGTCGGCGCAACTGCGCTGGATGTCGTTGGGCCGCGGGTCGACGTGTTCGATGGGGACGTCCGCGCCGACCACGTCGCGGACGATTTCCGCCAGTTCGCGGACCGTGACGCTCGACCCGGTGCCGACGTTGTACGCACTGCCCGGTTCTGCCGTCGTCGCCGCCAGTCGATTCGCCGCTACCACGTCGTCGACGTGGACGAAATCCCGCGTCTGGTCGCCCTCGCCCTCGACGGTGATCGGGTCGCCGGCGCGGGCCTGGTCGAGGAAGACGCTGATGACGCCGCTGTACTGACCGGTCTGGCGCGGCCCGTAGATGTTGAAATAGCGCAGCGCGACGGTCTCCAGTTCGTACTGCTCCGCGTACACGCGCGCGTACTCGTCGTTCGTCAGCTTCTCGACGCCGTAGGGCGAGGCGGGGCGTTTGGGGGCCGACTCCGGGACCGGGACCGACTCGGGGTGGCCGTAGATCGCTGCACTCGACGCCAGCACGACCCGGCTGTCGGTCTGTCGGGCGACGTCGAGCAACTGGAGCGTCGCCGTCCCGTTCACGCCGTGGCAGTCCATCGGGGCCTCGACGGAGGCGGGGACGGAGACCATCGCCGCCTCGTGGAAGACGACGTCCGCGCCGTCCATCGCCTCCCGCACCGTCGCCCGGTCGCGGACGTCGCCCTCGATGAGTCTCGCGTGCGCGGGGACGTCCGCAGCGTCGCCGTTCGAGAGGTCGTCGAGGACGCGCACCTCGGCCGCGTCTGTCAGCGATTCGGCGAGGTGGCTCCCGACGAACCCCGCGCCGCCGGTCACGAGCACCGTCTGTCCGGTCAGGTCGCTGTCGGTCATGTTGTCCCCGACGATTCGAGGAACGCGTAAAGTAATACCGCTACCAACATGTTCCGCCGAGGGGAAGTCGGCGCTTTCGTACAGCGTCGTTCGTCGTCGAATTCCCAGCACCGATTCGCGAGCCGAACGGCTGACCAGATACCGCGCGACAAAATTCTATAGTGGTGCGGCTACGAGACACTCCCGTGACAGACGAGCCGACTTCGCCCCCCGACTCATCGCTCGCCGACGAACTTTCCGCGGAGCTGGCGTCACAGCCGGCCGACGAACGCGTCTATCGCGTGGCGCTCCAGCTTCACGAGCCGGCGCGGGCTGCGACGGTAGCGGAGCAGGTCGACTGCGCCGTCGATACTGCGCGCAGGCACCTCCGGAAACTGGCCGATATCGGTGTCCTCGAACAGACGGGCGAAAGTCCGGACGCGTTCGCTCGCAACGAGTCGTACTTCGAGTGGCGAAAGCGAGACCGTCTCACACAGCCGTCGCAGGCCAATATACGGGACCGACTGCACCACCTACTGGACCAAGACGCGTCGTTCCGACAGCGGTTCGACGCGGAGGATCCGTCCGGTGTCGACGCGCTCGAACACGCCGACCATGTCGACGTCGAAGCCGTGTGGCGTGCACTCGATGACTGGGAGACGGTTCGCGAACAGATCGAACGTCTGGAAGCAGTTCGATAACGATGCACCGGCGGCTGGAAGTCATCTGAGACGGACTCGCTGGAAAACGAACTCGATTCCTGACGACAGGCACTCCCTGTCGCCTACTTCCCCGCGGTTCCAGATCGCCGTCAGTTACCGGCAACATCTTCCGATCGCGTTCAGCGACGCCTAAAACCGGGGGCTCTGGGGTACTTTCTCTATAACAAACCGTCCGCGAGTGGCCGGTATAGTCGATGACGGAATCGGTTGCGTTTACAGATATCAAAGTGGACGACGAGATGGTCGCTCGCGTCGAGGAGGCCCTCCGCTCGGGGCGATTCGTCAAGGGGCCGCTCGTCGAACAGTTCGAAGCGGCGTTTGCGGACGCGTGCGACGCCGAGCACGCCGTCGCGGTCAACAGCGGGACGGACGCCATCTACCTGGCGCTGAAGTCGGTCGGCGTCGGCGAGGGCGACCAGGTCATCGTCCCGGCCCACACCTTCTTCGCGAGCGCGAGCCCGATACTCGAACTCGGCGCCGAACCGGTGTTCGTCGACGTCGACCCGCTGACCTACACCGTCGACGTCGACCACCTCGGCCGGGCGGCCGAGCGCAGCGAGGACGCCGAGGCCATCGTCCCCGTACACCTCTACGGCCATCCGGCGGACATGAAGGGGATCCGGCGCGTGGCGCGCCGGCACGACCTCGCCGTCGTCGAGGACTCCTGTCAGGCCCACGGCGCGACCTACGAGGGCCAGCCGACGGGGAGCCTGGGCGACGTGGGCTGTTTCAGCTTCTACCCGTCGAAGAACATGACCGTCGGCGGCGACGGCGGTATCCTGACGACGGACGACGCCGAAATCGCCCGGCGCGCCCGCGAGTACCGCAACCACGGGCGCAACGACGACGGCGAACACGTCCGCCTGGGGCTGAACCACCGGATGGACGACGTCAGCGCCGCGTTTGGCCTCGAACAGCTCTCCCATCTGGCCGACTGGAACGCCGGGCGCCAGCGGGCGGCCGAGCGCTACCGCGACCGCCTCGAATCGGTGACGGCGGTCCGCCTGCCGACCGAGCGGGACGACGTCGACCACGTCTACCACCTGTTCGTGATCCAGAGCGACGAGCGCGACGAGCTCCGGGACCACCTCGAATCGCAGGGCATCGACACGGGCATTCACTACGAGACGCCGGTCCACCAGACTGAGGCAATTCGCGCCGAGATGGCGTCGGTGCCGACGCTGCCCCGAACCGAGCGACTCGTCGACCGCATCCTCTCGCTGCCGATGCACCCGCGCATCACCGACGCGGAGGTCGACCGCGTGTGTGACGAGATCGAGCGCTTCTACGGTGAACGATGAACTACGGCGTCGTCGGCACGGGCTACTGGGGGAAGAACCACGTCAGGGTCGCCGCGGAGCTGCGCGACCAGGGCCGCATCGACGACATCGTCCTCTGCGACGTCGACGAGGACCGCGTCTCGGAGATGGCCGAGACCTACGGTGTCGACTACGTCACCGACGTCGGCGATCTGGAGGTCGACGCCGCGACGGTCGCGACCCCTTCTACTACCCACGAAGGTATCGCGACGGATCTCCTCTCGCGGGACACCGACCTCCTGGTCGAGAAGCCCCTCGCGCTGGACAGCGACGCCGCCTGGGCCATCGTCGACGCGGCCGAGCGCAACGACTGCTCGCTCGGCGTCGGTCACATCTTCCGCTACCACCCCGCACTGGGCGAACTCAAACGGCGCATCGACCGCGGCGAGCTCGGCCGGATCAAGTACCTCCACACCCGACGGTACACCTTCCGCATCCCGCGTGACACCACGGGCGTGCTCTACTCGCTGGCGGTCCACGACGTCGACACGTACAACTACCTGCTCGACGGCCTGCCGGAGTCGATCCACTGCAAGATGGACGACTTCGTCCGTGAGGGCATCGACGAGACGGCGACGATGACGCTGGACTACGGGAACACGACCGGCGTGATCAACTCCTCGTGGCAGGTCCCCGCCTTCGGCAAGACCCGCGACCTGGTCGTCGTCGGCTCCAACCGCTCGGCGCGGCTGGACTACCTCGAGAACACGGAACTGGAGATCTTCGACGCGGAGGTGTACTCGGACCGCGACGGCCAGCTCACCTCCCGTAACGACGGCTCCATCGTCCACACCACGGAGAAGCGCGAGCCGCTGAAAGCCGAGATAGAGGCGTTCGTCGACGCGAGCCTGGAGGGCGAGGACCCGCCCGCCAGCGGCCGCGTCGGCGCCCAGACCGTCGAACTGCTCGAACGCGCCGAGGAATCGGCCGACGAGGGTCGCGTCGTCCACCCGACCGACGTCGGTCGCTCCGAACGGCAGCCGACCGCCGTCAACTCCGCCGTCAACTCCGAAAGCAGCGACGACTAGCGCCGTCGGTTTTCTTCGTTTCTTCGGGATTCGGCTGCCGCTCAAACTGTCTGCTGCTCGCGAGCACGTTCAGGTCCTGTGAGCGGTCTGCGATCGATATTAATTGCCACAGGCCTCACAACGACTAAGTCGTGTCAACGCTAACGTTGACGCAAATATGGCAACGGCTGACGACCAGATCCGGGTCAGCGACCGGGTGAAGCGGGAACTCGATCGCCGACGGCGAGAGGGGGAAAGCTACAACGACGTCCTCGAACGCGTCCTCGAAGAGGGAGTGGAGACGGGCGACTTCTACGACGGATTCGGTCGCTGGTCGGACGACGAGACAGAGCGCGTCCGTGAGGGACGAAGACGGTCGAAAGAGAAGCGGAAGCGACGGATGCGGGAGCGTGCCGAGGACACTACATGAAGGTCCTCGACGCGACGTTTCTCATCGACTATCTCGATGGCCTCGAGGCAACTCGCGAATTCTACGAGGCGAATGGTGGTGAGGAGGAACGGTGGGTGATGCCAGTTGTCGCGTACGCGGAGGCGCTCGTGGGCGAGGGAAACCTACCGGGCGGTGATGTTGCGGGAGCACGGGCCGATCTCTCGTGGGGTGAGAAGTACACGGCCGATGAGCGAACAGCGGTGACTGCCGGGGAGATCGCCGACGAGATCGCTCCCGGAGGCCCCTATCTCGATGGTCCCGATGCTCTCATCGCAGCGACCGGACGCGAACTGGACGCGCCAGTCGTCTCTGATGACGGCGATCTCACCCACGACGAGACGAAGAAAGTCGTCGACGTCGTCGAGTATCGCTGATGTCGGGATGGGAATATATAAACGAACGTTACAGCGTTATCTATTCTTGACTACGATTTCGGGGAGTACGCATTCGCAACCCATCTAATCGTGAGGAAGAGATCGAGATGAACTGTTGTCTCCTTCGCCAGACTTCATATTCTGAGGAACACTCCGATATCTGAGGCAGATGTATATATAGTTTATATCAGAACGGGTGGCTCCTTTTTATTCGATACTGCGGCCAAGCCATCGTGCAACGATCAGACGAAGTCACTCCAGCCGATGAGGAAGCGAGCTGATGACGCTTCCGAAGTGACGTCCTCTCCGTATCTCACTCGTCTGCCGCTATCTCGTCGAGCACGTACTCGTAGTCCGACGCCGTGAGATACAGCTTCCGGCCGTCGTCGAGTTCGACCCAGGCGGGCTCGAACGGCGGGAAGTCGAGCGCCCGGACCTTGTCGTACACCTCGTCCTCCTTCTCGGGGTCGGTCAGCGTCTCGGGGTCGATGGCCTTCTCGCCGTCGAGGCTGGCCTTGGTGTAGAAGTAGCGCTCGCCGGGGTACTCCTCCTGGGGCGTGCCCATCTCCAGGATCTCGCCGGAGACCATCGCGGGGAGCATCTCGTCGAACAGGTCGACCGAGGCGCCCTCGATGCGCTCGTAGAGCTCTCGGGCCGTGTCGTCCTCGCCGATCTCCACGAAGTTCCGGGCGATGACGTCGCCGGCGTCGACCTCCTCGGCCATGAAGTGCATCGTCGTCCCGTACTGCCAGTGGTCGTCGTCGCGGGCGTTCATGATCGCGTGGCTGATCACGTTCGACCCGCGGTAACGGGGCAACTCGGCCTGGTGGAGGTTGATCGCGGCGTCGTTGGGGTGGTTCAGCATCTCCGCGCCGAGGATGTTGGGGTAGTACACCGAGAGGAGATAGTCGACGTCGGTCTCCAGTACCTGGGACTCCTCGTCGATGGTCACGACGTCGTGGCCCATGTCGGTCGCCAGGTCGTACAGCGACCCCTCCCACCAGTTGTCCTCGTCGGGGCCGTAGGTGACGACCAGTTCGACGTCGGTGTCGGGATGTTCCGTCGCGATTTCGAGACACTGCTCGCCGAGCGGGTGACTGCCCATGAACGCTATCGACGTCATCTGGTAGTGGCTCGCACCTACGGAGAGTTTGTTATATCCGGCCTGCGGTGCCGCGGCATCGGTCGTAACGCAGTAACCGACCGGCTACTGAATGACTTTTCTCGGCAGGAGGCGATTCGAGGCTGTTGTAGACCAGGTTCGATCGGTGCGCTATCAGACGTTCTCGAATTTCGATAGCACATCCTCGGGTACCGGATTGACGTACTCGAAGGGCTCGTCGGCACAGAGGGCTTCGAAATCACGGTCCGTAGTGACGAGCCTGTCTGCATCGGCGGCGCGTGCGAGGGCGACGTAGAAACTATCGTAGACGTCGTGGTTCTTCTCGGCGCTGATCGCGTACGCGTCGCGGATCGTCTCGTCGTCGACATCGACGAACTCCATTGGATACTGCAGCAGCGACGAGACCGCGTTCCTGGCACCGACGCTATCGAATCCCAGGTCCTCGAGTACCCACTGGATTCGCAATGGGAGATAACCGAACATGAGCAGTGTGTCCTGACCGCTGAGAGCCGGGACGAGTTCGTTCGCGACGGCAGCGTGCCCCGGGTGGTCGTCGACGAGCTGGATCGAAATGGCGTTGAGGTCTGGAAGAATTCGATCCCCACCCATCGGTGTCACCGCCCCCCGAAGGTGGCGTCCCCCGCATCCCGAAACGCCTCGTCTCCCCACTCTTCGTCCCGCGTGAGCGTTTCGAGTTCCGGCAGGCGCCGGACCAGTCGGATGTCCCCGCCTTCACGGACGACCTCGAACTCGGTTCCCGCATCGAGATGCAACTCTTCGCGGAGCGCTTTGGGAATCGTCAGCCGTCCACGATCGTTGATCTCGGCCGTACCGTACGTGTCGCCGTTGTCACCGCCGTCAGACGAAGCCATTGTATCACCCTCTGAAAATCAGTACGAACCAGTCACCAAAAAATATGGTGATCCGTATGATCGAAGTGAATTGATCCGATTACGGGTCACGCCCTCTGTTCACGTCACCTCAGGCCGCGGCGCGTTCTCGTACTTGACTATCTTCTCGGGCTTGTCCGCGATGGTCTCGTACATTCGCTGGAGGGTCTCCTCGGCCTGAAGCAGGTTGTGGTCGTCGAGGAACCGCCGACCCTCGTCGGTCAGCCGGTAGAACTTCCAGGGGTAGCCCTGCCGGCGCTCGTCGTCGGGGAGTTCGACGGCCTCCAGCACGCCGGCGTCGACGAGCTTCTGGACGTGTTTGTACACGGTGGCGTCGCTGAGGCTGGGGTTCAGCTGTTCGAGTTCGTACATCGACGCCAGTCCCTCGGGATGCTGGAGGACGTTCGCGACCAGCGCGAAGCGGGTCTGCTGGGTCACGAAGTGCAGCAGCTCGCGCGGGTCGGACCCGTCGCCGGTCCCCGGGTCGGTGCTCATGTGACGTGCTACGGGGTCATCCATCGAGTAGTTTACCCCAGGGCAAACTACCGATTAGAGATCGGTCCAGCGGTCTCTCTTCGAATGGGGGTGAACTGGGTGACGCTAGTCGACTGTGACGCTGGCGAACGGAGGACGACTTGGTCGAAACGGCCGGCGAAATCCCCTGACGACTCGTCGAAGACTGCTACTGGAAAGATTCTCTTTCCACGGAAAGAATTCCTGACCAGGAGTTCCCGTCGCTTGGCCACGAGTGGGTCTGTACCGACGAGAACTGAGAACGCCCTCCCAGCGCAGTGCCCTCACCGCGTGTCCTGATCGGCGAAGGTCACCAGCCAGTCGTCCATCCGGCGGATGTTGCGGCCGTCGATGGACCAGGAGCCGTTCTCGGTCAGTGGGTGACTCGCCAGCGCGCTCGGCGAGGAAACCAGCGACAGGGGCACGTCGGTGTCGGCGAGGAAGCCCAGGGAGGACAGCAGGTCGGCAGGAATCGCGTGGCCGCTGACGGCGATCACGTCCGCGTCGGCGTGGCGCTCGCAGACCCGTTCGAGGGCGGCTCTGAGCGCCCGGAGCCGGGCGCCGCCGGCCAGCGGGGCGACGTCGACGACGTTCGCGACGTCCTGGCCGTCGATGGTACTCGTGCCGACGACGACGCCGACGTCGGGTTCGGAGAGCCTTCCCGACGAACCCGCCAGGCCGGCGAGGTAGGTCTGGTAGGTCCACTTCGGGTTCTCGAACCGCCAGTCGTAGAACGCCGCCGACCGCTCGACGTGGAGTTCGTCGGGAACCGCTCGCTCGTAGAGGTCGGCGAGGACGTCGGCGGGGACGTCCTCGTTCTCCTCGACGGTGACGCCCGGCGGTGACGAGGGGGCCAGTTTCCCCCGGGCCGTCAGGTAGGCGTCGAAGACCGGGTCGAGCAGGTCGAGGCCCCGGTCGAGCGGGGCCGGGAGTTCCCCACCGACTATTCCGCGAGTGCGCTGGATCCGGTAGTAGGTGGGGACCCGGCCCACCTCGACCCAGCCGTGTTTCTTGCCGCCGGCGAGCGTCATCTCGTTCGGGAAGTTGAAGAACAGCTGCTGGGACCGGTCGGCGTAGCGCTCCTTCATGACCTCCGTCATCCGGGAGAACAGCCCCTGTCGGCGGTGGGCGGGGTCGACCATGGTGTCGGCGGGCTGGAGGGCGTCGACGGCCCGGTCGCCGACTCGGACTCGCTGGGGGACGGCGGATTTGGCGCCGACGACGCTGTCGCCGTCAGTTGCGACGACGATCGGGACGTGGTCGGCGAAGGGGTTATCCGCGTACTTCCACGCGAACCACTCGTCGTCGCCGCCGCTGAGGACGCGGTCGAAGAGAGTGAGATACTCCGCCCGGTCGCCGGGTTCGAAGGGGCGGATCTCGTACTGGTCGGTGGCGCCGGCCGCCTGTCGAGTGGAGGGACGCTGGGACATGGGAAACTGAGAGCCGCGGGTGCCAGCACCGACGCCGGCAGCGGCTATTGTTATAATCGTGTTTCCAGTCGTTGTTCGAGGACGGCGGTCGATTCCTCCACCGTTACTCGGGGACGGCGGCCGGATCGTTCGACCGTACTCGGCTGGCAACGTCGGCCATCGTCTCGATCCGGACCCGGTGCCGGTTGGCGTCGAGGGAAGCGAGGATTCGCTCGATGCGGCGCCGCTGGAGCGGACTGGTCAGGTTGTTCGGGTGCAGCCACATGTGATAGAGCCCGCCGGATTCGGCCGCGGCGTCGATGCCGAGACGGGCCTGGGCGACGACGGGGTCGCCGACGGTCGCCTCGGCGATCTCGTGGTAGATTCCCTCGAAGCCGAAGAGGTACTGCGAGGGCGGAACGAACACGAGGCCGTACTCGTCGACCGTCGGCTCCGGGAGGTGTGGGTCGTACGTCCCCAGCAGCGACTCGGCGGCCGTCCGGAGCGTGGATCCGTCGGGGGCGCGCCCGCCGCGGTATGCTTCGACGCCGAACTCGGCGAGCACGTCGCGGTGGCCGACCTGGTTGCGTGGGAAGACGAACGAGGCGAAGTCGAGGCCGGCGTCGGCGAAGGCCTGGCGGGACTGTTCCAGTTCGGCCACGGCGACCTCTCGCGAGGTGTCGCCGTCGCCGAACAGGACGTGGCTGAACGTGTGGCAGGCGATCTCGTGGTCGACGGGCGAGTCGGCGACGCGGTCGACGAGGCCGTCGGCGAACCGCAGGTCGCGCCGTCCCTCGCCGTCCCAGGTGAACCACTCCTCGCCAGCGGGATGGTCCGCGTGAGTCCCGTCGCAGTCGTCGAGCAACAGGTGGCCAACGATGGCCCACGTCGCTGGAATCTCGTACTCGCCGAGGAGATTGGCCAGCACCAGCCACCCCTCGCGACTGCGCTCGATGCGCTCCCGGGGCGGTGACTCGAGGTCGTGGAAGCCCCAGCCGAGTTCGGCGTCGATGGAGATGACGACCGATCCCCGCCGATCGGTTCCGTCGCCGTGCATGTGGTCGTCAATTCCTGGAAACCACTTAGTAAAACGCTCACAGCGGCCGGGACACCAGCGCGTAGTCGGTCGGTACTCCCGGGCCCGTGCGACGCCGCCTGCGCGGCCGGCGTGGCTGCCGTCGCTAGCCCAGGAACGTCCGGATCTCGGCGGGGTCGAGCAGGCCGCTCAGCACGACGAGGACGGCCCAGACGACCCCACCGAGCAGTATCGCGCCGGCCAGTGTCGCCAGGCCGGTGACGTAGGGGAGCGCGAGCACGACGCCGCCGGCCATCACCGACGTGACGGCGAGGATGTGGGCGATCCGTCTGGCCAGGAACCCGAGGCGGAGCGCGAACTCGCGGTGGATGTAGTAGACGTTTACAGCTGTGTACAGCGTATACGTCGTCACGGTGGCCAGCCCGGCGCCGACGGCGCCGTACTCGGGGATCAACAGCACGTTCAGGCCGACGTTGCCGAGCGCCGTCGTCGTCCGCGCGATAGCGCGGATACGGGCCAGGCCGAGGTAGTCCAGCCCGCTGCCGGTGATCTTGTGGACGGCCCGGACGAGGATGAACAGCGAGAACAGCTGGACGACGGGGACGGCCCCGAGGTAGTCCTCGGTGAACACGTACCGGATCGCCGGCTCGGCGACGAGGACGAGCCCGACGCCCGCCGGGATGTACAGCAGCAGTACGTTCTCCAGGGAGCGCTCGTAGAGGCGCGCGCCGCGCGAGGACTGGTCGGCGGCCTTCTGCTCGCCCAGCGCGGGCGTGATGGTGTAGCCGAGCGACTGGGCCGGGACGATGCAGACGTCGGCGATCTGGCGGGCGACCGTGTAGAACCCGACCGCGACGGGGCCGGCGAGGACGCCCAGCAGGAGGCTGTCAACCCGGCTGTCGAGGACGACGCCGGCCCGCGTCGCCGCCGTCGGGATACTGTACTCCAGCAGGCGACGCAGGAGTCCCGCTTCCGGTTCGGCCGCGCGCTCGTAGCGCCGGTAGAACTTCGCGTAGAGAATCCCCAGGCCGAGGAGACTGGACAGGACGTACGCGGCGACGTAGCCGGCCAGCGCCCCGAGCGCGCCGTACCCCGCGAGGACGAAGACGGTCGCGAGGACGAGCCTGGCCACACCGTTGGTGGCGCTGACGACGGCGCTGTAGGTGACGCGGTTGAACCCCTGGAACAGCGTCTTCACGTACGTCTGGAGGGACTTCGCGGCGACGTGGACGGCGCCGATCAGGAGGAACGGTTCGAGGCCGGGCTCACCGAGCAGCTCCGCGATGAGGCCGCGGCCGCCGGCGAGGGCGAGCGCGACGAGCCCGCTCAGAACGAGCAGGACCAGCAGCGAGCGCTCGATCAGGTACGGTATCTGGCGCTGGTCTTTCTCGACGTACTCGGTGACGTAGCGGGCGGTCGCCTTGGGGATGCCCAGCGCCGAGAACAGGAGCGCGATCCCAAGCACCGACAGCGCGAAGTAGAGCTGGCCGTACTCGCCGGGTTCGAGCAGGTACCGCGTGAGGACGATCAACAGCGCGGAGTTGGTCGCGATGTAGACGACCCGGGCGATCAGCGACGCCTTGACGCCGCGGGCGACGCGCTCGGCGAGGCTCACGCTTGCCCCCCGCGAATCATCTCATGCACGTGGATCCTTCGGGCGCGACGACGTACAGTCGGAAGTCACCGTTCGACTGGACCCGGTGGATGCGTGGGTCGGTCTCCATCCGTTCGAAGCCTGCCTCGCTGTAGCGGAAGCCGTCGTAGAGGCCGACCTCCCGCTGGTAGTCGGACTGCTCGAGGGCGACGTAGCGACACCGGGAGTAGAACTCCGTCATGTTGTTCCCCCACACACCGAACGGTATCATCTCGTCTTTGCCCTCGAAGGTCGTCCCGTCCGCGGCCGTGTTCGACCCGGTCGTCCCGTGGTACGCGTCGACGTAGCGGCGCGGGCCGCCGCGGACGCCCGTGTGCCACACCTCGGGGTCGCGCTGTTCGAACGAGGTCTCGTACCCCTCCATCGTCCGCTCGGTCACCTGGCTTGAGGGCTGGTAGATGTACGGCGAGGAGAACACCATCGCCAGCTGGGGGACCAGCAGGAGGGCGAACACGCCCACCGCCAGCGTCGTCCGCGTCGTCGGCGACCGTATCGGCAGCCCGAACGGGATTCCGTCGGCGACGGCCACGGCGACGAAGATGGTGACGAACACCATGATAAAGCCCAGGTAGCGGAACTGCTGGACGGAGAGGCTCGCGACCATGAACGCCAGGAACAGCACGAAGATGGGCGCGAAGGCGACGGTGAGATAGGTCAACAGCGCGTTGCGGTCCGGCGCGTCGTCGAGGCGCCGGGTCAGCGTCGCGAGCATCACCAGGCCGGCGACCAGCGAGAGGACGCCGCTGACGAGGAACATCTTGAGGAACAGCTCCTCGATGCCGCCGCCGAGGGTCGCCAGCGACGTCCCCTTGGCCTCGATGGTCCCGCCGGGGTCGGCGCCGGACACCAGCAGGGTGACGAGCGTCCCGACGGTGTCCTGGGCGCGGTCGAACCGTGGCGTCCACAGCAGGAAGAAGCCGCCGACGACGGCCGCCGGTGCGACGATCGCCCGGTGGGCGCTGATCGCGGTGGACCCGACCCACCGCCGCGACGCCCGGGCGAGTACCTGGAGACCGAGGACGGTGAACAGGATCGCGATGACGTTGGCGCCGACCTGTGGATGATAGAGGATCGCGGCGACGCCGGCGATTCCGAGCAACACGCCGAACGGCGTCAGGAGCGTGCGGTCGCCGAGGCGGGCCACCGACCCCTCGTCCGTCACGTACCGGAACAGCGCGTACAGCACCAGCGGCGAGAAGAAGATGGCCGCCGTCGTCGGGTACGCGACGATGTAGGTGTGGACGTTGTTGATCGGGAGGACCAGGAGCGCGGCGAAACAGCCGGCGACGACGCCGTTTCGGCTCGTCGAGATCCGACCGACCACGAGCGTCACCGAGACGACGAACGCGGCGAACAGCAGGGGCGGGATCAGCAGCAGCGACCGGCGGAGCGTGATGCCGGTCGTCTGGGCGACGAAGATCGCGGTGCTCTCGATGCCCGGATAGAGTAACTCGACGGGATTGAGCTGTTCGTCGGCGATGAGGCGCGCCCAGCCGAGGTAGCTCAGCGCGTCCCCGGCCCCGAAGAAGTAGTAGCCGCGCAGGACCGGGAGCGCGACCACCGATACTATCGCCATCGGCCCCAGGAGGAGGCCGAGGCGGCGCGGGACGCTCTTCGGTGGGGCGCTAAGCGCGACGATGGCCGCCGCGAGAGCGGCGAGGACGACGCCGGCCCAGAACGTCGGCGGCGTCGCCTCGTAGATGGACAGCTCGTAGCCGTCGATGGGCGTCGAGCGCGCCGCCAGGATCGCCGCCGTCAGTGCGAGGAATCCGACCGCGAGGACGCCGGTGAACCGTCGCCGTCTCGACCGCGGGAGGCTAGTGCTCGTCATCTGGTTCGTTGCCGGCGATATCCCCAGCACGTCCATTGTTATGCTGTCGTTGCAAAATCGTATGAGTCCGTTTCCCCCGCAGTCCCGCGACGTGTCCACCGAGCGGCTTCACTTCCCCTGGTCCTTGCGCGGCCCCTGGTCCCTGTGCGGCTCCTGGTCCCCGCGCGGGCGGTCAGTTTTCGACGATTCGCTCCGAACGGGATTCGCCGTCGTTCCCCCCGCCGTCGTTGCGTCCGGGCCCCGGGACCTCCTGGCCGAGCACCTCCTCGTACACGCCGTGGATCCGCTCGGCCATGCGCTCGGTGCTGAGGGGACGGATCGCGTCCCGGCCGTCGGAGCGCTCGCCACGCCTGAGGACGGCCTCGACGGCGCCGACCAGGCGGTCCTCGCTGGCGGCGACGTGGGAGTTCGCGACTCCCTCGAGACGGGACCGGACGTCGCCGACGTCGGTGGCGACGACGGGGAGGTTGCAGGCCATCGCCTCCTTGACCGTGTTGGGCGACCCCTCGCGTTCGGAGGTCAGCAACAGGACGTCGGCGGCGTTGAAGAGGGTCGGCATCAGCTCGTGGGGGATGCCGCTGGCGATCTGGAGTTCGACCGGCCGGTCGACGCGCTCGCGAACTCGCTCGACGACGCGCTCGGCGCGCGGGTAGTTCTTGACCTCGCGTCCCTTCGGGTAGGGAAAGAGTACGTGGTGGGCGTCCGGGTCCCAGCCCATCTCGTCGCGCGCGGCCGTCCGCGGCATCGGCTCGAACCGGTCGAGGTCGACGCCGTGGGGGATGACGTGGCACTCGCGGTCGAGTTCCGCGGCCATCTCCTCGGACATCACGATGACGGCATCGCAGTGGTTCGCGCAGAACTCCGAGACGGGACCGTAGGTGCCCATCAGGTCCGAGCCCCACAGCGAGAGGACGACCGGGAGGTTCGGCTGGGCGATGGCCGCCGGCGCGGTCAGCCCGTAGTTGGCGTGGACGAGGTCGTAGTCCGCGAAGGAGCGCCTGAGTACCGGGGGGTAGAACTTCACGTAGTCGACGAGCGACCGGGAGGCCGAGCCCTCGGTGTCCTCGTCTGCGACGCCGTACTGGTGGTCGCCGGGGACGGCGAGCGTCGTGCTGTCGACGCCACGGTCTTCGAGCATCGAGACCTGGGTCTTGTAGAACTGGGAGTCGGCGTTCGTGACGAGGTTCAGGACGCGCATCGGATCACCGTTTCAGCGTCTGGTACGTCGCCTTCGCGACGTCCATCCCGATGGAGTCCGACTCGACGACGTAGTAGGGGACCAGGTCGGCGGCGAACTTGGACTTGTACTTGCACAGGCGTTTCGTGTTCGCCCCCATCAGGTCGTAGCCGGTGACGTGGTCGAGGGCGGGGTCTTCGAGGATGTCGGTGATGATCCGCCAGTGGAGCAGGCTGTTGACGCTCGTGCCGTCGTAGTCCGCGCGGGTTCCGCCCTGCCAGAAGTAGGCGTCGTCTGTCGAGTACAGCACCGTGATCCCGCTGAGGAACTCGCCCTCGGGACCCCGGACGACGTAGACGCGGGCATGCTCGTCGAGACGCTCGACCAGGTCGCGGACGTACTCCCAGGATAGCGGAAACCCGCGACCCTGTTCTTCGTAGCGCGCTTTCGTCTGCTCGTAGACGTCGCGGGCGCCGTGGATCCCCTCGATCTCGACGGTGACGGGCAGGTCCTCGGCGTCGCGGATGTCGCGCCGGAGCCCGCTACTGAACGAGGCGAGCACGTCGTCGGCGTCCCTCTCTGCGAGATCGAGGACGTAGGTGAACTGCGTCGAGAGGTCGTACTCGGCCCATCGGTAGGGCCGTGGGTCGGCGTAGTCGCTGTGACAGATCGTCCGGAACAGCGAGAGCGACCCGTCGATGTCCACCTCCGCGAGTACTTCCTCGGTGAAATCCCGGTTGACGCTCTCTCGTTTGCGTTGCTTCGGGCTGGTCGGCATCACGACGGGGCCCAGGCGCGGCACGTTCATCGACGGCGGCGGCGACGTCACCGTCGTTCCCACAAACTTCGAGGATTTGAACACCGGCAACAGCCCGATCGGTTCGTCTCCCTTGAACCCCCCGTACAGCTCCAGGTCCCCGGCGGTGTGGTCGTCGAGGGTCGCCAGCGCTTCCGGGCGATGGAAGACCTCGATCCCGCTGTCCGGGAGCGCCTCGCGCCACTCCGACAGGTCGAGTTGTTCGATTTGCATTCGGCGTACAGCAGACCCCTCGCGGTGCGGCCTTTGTTATCGGCGCCCTACGGGGACTGTTCGATTGCAGGGCCCGATGAGCCACCGGTTACGACCCAGTAACAGTGGAAAATGGCACTACGTCAGTCGGCCGACTGGCTGGCGCGCTCTTCGGCGACGGCCTGCGGCATCGACTGGTGGTCGAGGGTCTCGTACAGCGTCCCCGGCGCGCCGACCCAGGCGTCCATCTCCAGGGCTCTCTCGACGATGCGCCGGTAGATCACGTCGTAGCTCTGGTAGTCGTCGCTGAAGAAGCGCGGGTGCCAGAGGACGGACATGACGGCGTCGTTGGCGCGGGCTTCGGTCAGCAACCGCTCGCAGATCTGCCAGGCCTTCTCGACGTTCGTCCCCGGGTCGGGCAGGGCACACTCCATCAGCGTCAGGGGGAAGACGACGAACTCGTCGTCGAAGGGCCGGTAGGGGTCGTAGCCGTCGTGGAAGCCGTAGTCGCTCGGCGACCCCGGGGTCGCGTCGTACTGGAGGCCGGCGGCGCGCTGGTAGGTCCACGTCTCCGGCCGTTCGATGTTGAGGTAGTGCTGGCGGCCGCCGGTCACCTCGTGGCCGAGGACGTCCTCGAGGTGGCGCTTCTCGGTGGCGAGCATCTCGCGGTCCGCGTAGGACTCGTAGGAGCCGTGGAGACCGACCTCCCAGCCGCGGTCGTCGATCTCGCGGATGAGCGAGATGATCTCCGGGTCTTCGATGTCGTACCGGCCGGCGTAGAGCTGCCAGGCCGTCCCGGAGAGCCAGTCCCGGGGCGGGCGGTCGGCGAACAGGTCCTGCTCGTTGAGGAAGTAGAACGCCGACGTGACCCCCAGTTCGGACTCGAGGTCGAGCATCTCCTGGAAGGTCCAGTAGGGGTTCGAGCCGGGCAGCAGGCCCCGGAGGTGGGAGGGGTCCCGCTCCTTGAGCGCGTAGTACAGCGACTGGTAGGTCTTGTACGGCCGGTCGACGTCGTGGGTGAGACAGAGGGCGAACTCGTGGTCCCCCGGGACCCACTCGCTCTCACTCATCGCGACCAGCCTCCAGGACGACGTCGACGATGGTGTCGGTGACGTCGACGCTCTCGTCGATCAGGTCCCGACGCCGCTCCTCCCAGCGGGCCTGCGTGTCGGGGTCCTCGACGAGTTCCTTCGTCGTCTCGACGGCCGCCCGCTCGTCGCCGAAGGAGTGCAACAGGCCGTACTCCTCCTCCAGGGCGGTGACGTTCGAGACGTCGTCGCTGTCGGCGAAGGAGTTCGACCGGATGGCAGGCGTGCCGAGGATGCCGGCCTCCATCGCCATCGTCTGGGAGTCGCCGACGTAGCCGTTGGCGTAGTACAGCAGGTCGTGGATCGCGGCGGGGTCGACCGGGAGCCGGTAGTCCTCGAACGCCGCGGGGAGCGGGTCCTCGCTGGTGATGTACACCTGGCCCCGTTCGTCGAGGTACTCGACGAGTTCGCGCTTGGCCGACCGCGAGAAGCCGGACTCGCCGACGTCGTGGTGGGCGCCCCAGGCGACGAATCGGAGGACGTAGTACGGTTCGTCGACGGCGACGCCGCGTTCTGTCAGACAGTCCGGGTCGGGCTCGAACCGGTCCGGGTGGAGGTAGGCCAGTTCGTGGAACCCCTCGTAGGTCCGGTGGTCCCCGTTCAGCTCGTTCCGGAAGCAGGCAGGCGTGACGACGACGCTGGTGAAGGGGTGCGTGACCGACCCGAGCGTCTCGACGGCCACCTCGTCGTCGTTGAAGATGACGCTCGGCGTGCCGGTGACGGCCGCCGCGTGGGCCGCGCCCGGGTTGAAGTGGCTCGCGATGACGTCGGCGTCGAAGCGCCGGACGTGCCAGGCGAGTTTCAACTCGCGAACGAGCCACTCCTTGGCCAGGTCGAGCGTCGTCGTCCCCTTCTTCGAGATGGGGACGTGGTCGATCTCGTAGGCGTCCAGGAGCTGCGTCGTCACTTCCTTCTCCCGGGATGTGACGAGCGTGTCGTGGCCGCGCTGCTCGACCTCGTCGATGGCGTGTTTGAACAGGTGGACGTGCGCCGGGTGACCGACGTCGAAGTGAACCTTCATGGTAGTAGCTGCAATCCTCGCTTGGCGGCGTTGACGGCGGCGTCTCTGGTCCGCTCCGCGACGAACTCGGAGTAGCTGTCCGCCCAGCGGTTGGGGTGTGCGTGCAGGCAGGCGCGACTGACCCGCCGCTTGCGAAAGAGGTCGACCAGGTCGGCAGTCCGGTCGGCCTGGACAGTCTTGAACCGCTGGCCGACGACGTGGTCGTCGCCCTTCAGGGGGCAGTCACGCCAGGTCCGCCCCGCGTCGGAGAAGTAGGTGACGTCCGCGAAGTCGACCGAGAGGTACGCCTCCCCGAGCAGGTCGTAGCGGTCGAAGTCTGGGTCCTCGCCCCACATCTCGCGGTTGTCGAAGGTCGTCAGCGGGTTGCCGTGCATACAGGCGGTGTCGACGGTGGCGTACTCGCGCAACTGGGCGAGGTTGGTCGCGAACGAGCGGTGCGCCTCGGCGGGGTCGCCGTTGGCCCGGTCGAGGTCCTCGTAGTGGTACCCAATTTCGTGACCGAGCGTCTCGACGCGCCCGATGACGCGGGGGTCGAGCGTCCGGTCGACGGTCCGGAAGTAGTAGGTGGCCGCGACGTCGCGCTCGGCCTCGATGCGGGAGAAATCGAGCGCGTTGGCAGGCTTCCGGTCGACGTCGTGGCGCAAGAGTAGAAACCGCGGTGGCAGCGTCTCCCGCTCGAGGTACTCCCGGACCGTCAGGAACTCGTAGCCGGCGTCGACGGCCGCGTCGAGCATGCGCGCGTAGGTTCGATAGGTGAAGTCCCGCGTCATTCCTGCAGGTTCGTGGCGTCGAGCGCCGGTGGCAGCGGGCGGTGCTCCGCCGGGACGCCGATGGCGAGCGTCTCCGGCGGGACGTCTTCCGTGACGACCGAGCCGGCGGCGACGAACGACCGGTCGCCGACGGTCACGCCTGGCAGGATGGTCGCGTTCGCCCCCACGCTGACGTCCTCGCCGAGCGTCGGGCCGACGAGGTCGCAGTCCTGCCTGAGCGGGTAGGGGTCGTTCGTCAGGACCGCGTTCGGCCCGAGGAACGCCCGGTCGCCGACGTCGCTGTAGGGTGGGACGTAGACGCCCGTCTGGAGGCTGGCGCCGTCGCCGATCTCGCAGCGCCCGTCGAGCACGGTCTTCGTCCCCAGGACGACGTCGTCGCCGACGACCGTCTGCTCGCGCACGACGACGTGGTGGCCCGTCTGCAGGCCGTCGCCGACGACCACGTCGGGGTAGATGATCGTCCCCGACCGGACGGTGGCGCCGTCGCCGATCCGCGGGGCCGCCCCGTCGCCTGAACTGGGGACGTCGACCGTGTCGTCGACGACGCAGCCGTCGCCGAGGCGTAGGTCGGTCATCGTCTCCCCCCGGTGTTCGTCGTCGCTGGCGCGGCGTCAGTTCGCTCCCGACTGGCTGGATTTTCGACGTACATTGCTATCAACTCGGTGCAGGCACCCTCGGGTGCGTTGGTAACAATACACCGACAGGCTGTGCTTTGTTATAGGGAGCCTGACGACCTCCTGTCACGTTAGCCTCCCCCGATCTGTCTCGGACCACTATCAGTCGGCGGCCGGCGCCTGTTCCTGGAGACGCGCTTCGGCCCGTTCGCGGTCCTCGGGATAGCCCACGTCGATGCGCCACCCGTCCATCCGGATGGCGTCGATGGTGCGCCCGCTCTTGAGTAGCAGGTCCACCGCGTCGGAGATCTCGTACTCGCCCCGGTCCGAGGGCTGGACGAGGTGGCAGGCGTGGAAGATGGCCGGCGTGAACGTGTAGAAGCCGGTCATCACCAGGTTCGACGGCGGGTCGTCGGGCTTTTCGAGCACCTCCGTTATCTCGCCGTACTTGTTGGTGTCACAGACGCCGTAGCGGGAGGCTTCCTCCCAGGGGACGTCCTCGACGAGGAAGGCGGCGTCCGTGCGCTGTTCGCGCTGGCGCCGGACGACGTCCTCCAGGTTGGCGTCGAAGACGTTGTCGCCCAGCATCAGCATGAACTCCTCGCCGATGTCCTCTTCGACGGTGAGCAGCGCGTGAGCGAGGCCGGCCTGTTCGCGCTGGTGCGCGTACGTGATCGGTATCCCCTCGAACTCGTCGCCGTAGTGGCTGATGACGTCCTCTTTCCGGTAGCCCACGACGACGTGAAACTGGGTGGCGTCGAGTTCGGCGAGCTGTTCGAAGCAGTGGGTGAGGATGGGCTTGCCGTCGACCTCGACCATCCCCTTCGGCTTGTCGTCGGTCAGCGGGCGGAGGCGCGTCCCCTGGCCCGCCGCGAGAACGACCGCGTGCATGTGTCTCCTAGCTGGGCGATCTGTCACCATTGGTATGCGGAGGCTTCCGGCCCGGCGAGGGTGCTCGCCGGCGCTGTAGCTGCCGGGTACTCGTGGTCCTGACGGAGAGAACGGGGAGATGGAGAGAGTAGGGAGATGGAGAGAACGGGGAGATGGAGAGAGCGGGAGAGAGAACGTGGCGGTGGAGGGCCGTCGGGCGTCAGCGGAGGACGGAACGGAGCGAGTACCGGCTCAGCGAACGGTACTCACCGGTCGGGCGTGCAGACCGCGTCGGCGTCCGCGATGATGAACGCCTCGTCGTCGAGGTGGCTCTCCGCCGCGGGGAGGAACACGACGTGGGACTCCGTCGGCGATTCGACGACGGTGAGGTCCTCGATGTCGTAGCCCAGGTCCTGCCTGGGGTCCGGGTCTTCCGGCACACGTTGCCAATTACTCGACATCGAGATCACAGGTGAACGATGGTGAACGTCGCGTCGCCCCGGACGTCGATGTCGGTGACGTTCCCGGTGTAGCCGAAGGCGTCGACGCCGTTGCCGACGACGCCGACCACTCGCTGGCCGCTGACGCTGTCAGACAGCCGGTCCCAGGCGATGCCGTCGTCACGGACTTCCGACCGGTTCTCGTCGCGCACGACGTCGCCCGAGACGGTGAACGTGTACCGGGCCGTCTCCTCGGCGTCGCCGGTGCCGTCGATGACGAGGACCTTGTCGTAGTCGACGTCGCCGTCCGACCCGCCGCCGGACGTCTCCGTCTCCGTCTCGGTCTGCTGGGGCGTCTCCGTCTGGACGTCGGCCGGGACGAACTCGAGCTGGTCGATGTGCCCGGAGTCCTCGCCGGTCGTCTCGATGGCGATGACGTTCTCGCCCTCCTCGAGCGTCGCGGTGACCGCCATGCGCTCCCAGACGTCCCAGCCGCCGGTCGGCTCGAACGTTATCTCGCTGGTCTCGCCGTTGACGGTCAGGTCGGCCGTGCGGGACTCGCTGTCGCCCTGCGAGTGGGTGAAGACGACGTCGTAGGTGCCGGCCGCGGCCACGTCGAGCGTCCACTCGACGGTGCCGCCGGACGGGGGTTCGAGGTCGACGAAGCCGTCGCCGGAGTAGCCGTCGTGGACGGTGCGGACGCTCGAGTCGCCGCCGACCGTCCCCTTCTCGGCTTGGACGAGCGTCTGGCCGTCGACCGGGATGGCTTCGGACGACCCGGAGTCGGCCGTCGCGGTGGCCGTCGCCGTCGCGGTGGCCGTCGCGGTCGCCGTGGAGTCGCCGGAGCCGCCCGACCCGCCGGAGCCGCCCGAGCTGCCGTCGCCGTTCTGGGGCGTCCAGATGGCGTAGTCGGTGTTCGGGGACTTCGCGTTCGAGCCGGTCACCGTGTCGAAGCTGCTCGGCGCGTCGTGGGTCCCGCTCCCGGTGAGGTGGATGTTCTCGCCGTCCCAGTTGCTGCCGGCGCCCCACTCGTCGATGAAGGTCGGGTTCGAGCTCTCGTTCTCGATGCGGAGGTTCCGCATGACGCCGGAGCCACCCTCGCCCTTGTCGTCGAAGTTGATCGCCATCGTCCCCGGGTCGTGCCAGAGGAAGTCACAGTCCTCGATGAGGACGTCGTCACCGGCGTCGTCGATCTTGATGCCGCGCTGGTTCCAGCCGACGTGGCTGGAGGCGGCCTTCTCGGTGGACTCGAAGTAACAGCGCCGCACCTCGCTGTTGTCGGGGGCCAGGCGCAGCGCGGACATCCCCGTGTTGACGAAGTCGCAGTCCTCGACGACGACCTTGCCGTTCCCCTCGACGTAGGGGTCGGAGACGTACAGCGCGATGTTGCCGAAGTCAGAGAAGTAGCAGTGCCGGACGGTGAGCGTGCCAGCGTGGTCGGTGCCCGCGTAGATGCCGGTCGTGTCGGAGCCGTCGACGGTGCCGTCGGGCATGTTGACGTTGACGATCTGGACTTCCGCGTCGGAGGCCGCGCCGACGCGCCAGCGGGACTGCTCCTCGCCGCACTTGCCCTTGACCGTGATGTTCTCGATGCGGACCGTGCCGGAGTCGGCCCAGAGCGTGGGTCGAATGACGGTGTCCGTGCTCGGTCGCTTGAACGTGACACCCTCGGGCGAGCCGATCAGCGCGCAGTTGGACTTGTCGCCGCCGATGCCGTCGCCGGTGTACTCGTACTCGCCGGCCGGGATGTGGACTTCGTTGCCGCTCACGAAGTGTTCCTCGAGGTAGGAGTCGATGTTGTCGCCGTTAGAGAGTCCTTTCTCGGCGAGGTCGACGGTCGTGGCGGCCGATCCGCGCTTACCGACGGCGACGGTTCCGACCGCGGCCGTCGCGGCCAGGCCGACCGTCTTCATGAACGCGCGTCGATTTGTCTTGCTCGTGTCGGGCGTCTCCTCTTCCGCACTTCGTCGTGCCATAGTCGGGTAGCCTGGACTTACCTCATTAACGCTTCTGACCAGAAGGGGCTACTAAGTCGGTAATAGGGCCCTACTTTCGGCCAGATACGTACCACTTGGGTGCTGGATGCGTGGCACCGTCCGTTAATTATCCCCTACGACGTGTAAATTCCGCGGCGGATTGTAGTCACGAATCGTCAGACGCACTCACCGCGCTAGGATCGTATTACCGGATCGAAGCGGCCCGTATGGCAGTCGTACTGCGGATCCGAGCCGGGTCTAAGGGCGGATTAACGCGGTCTGAACGGCCGGAATGACGACTATAACAAACCGCTGGCCGCCGTCTGTCACGGTAGATGCAGACGCTGTTACTGGGGCTGGATGGGACCTGCCGGTCCATCCTCGCGCCGCTGTTCGAGGACGGGGTGATGCCGCACGTGGAGGCGCTGTTCGACGACGGGACCAGCGGTCCGCTCACGTCGCAACTCCCGCCGTGGACGCCGAGCGCCTGGCCGTCGCTGTACACCGGCGTGAATCCGGGCAAGCACGGCGTGTTCGGGTTCCTCCGCTTCGACGGCTACGAGTGGGACGTGGTGAACCGCTCCGACGTCGAGGAGTTCGCGCTCTGGGAACTGCTCGACCGGCACGGTCTCACGAGCGTCGTGGTCAACGTCCCGGTCACCCATCCAGCGCGCGAGTTCGACGGCGCGCTCCTGCCCGGCTACATCGCGCCCGAGAATCCGGCGTGCCACCCCGAGGGGATCCTCGGTGAGGTCGAGGATGCCGTCGGCGACTACGACGTCTACAGTCCGCTCGACAGGCCGGGGGAGACGGACCTCGACGAGGCCGCCGCCCACGCGCGCAGCCGCGGCGAGGCCTTCTGCTTCCTCGCCGACCGGTACGACCCGGACTTCGGCTTCCTGGAGTTCCAGCAGACCGACAGCGTGTTCCACGTGCGCCCGGAGGACGACGAGGCGGTGCGCCGGGTCTACGGCGCCGTCGACGACGCGGTCGGCCGGGTCCTCGACCAGTGCGACCCCGACAACGTCCTCGTCGTCAGCGACCACGGGATGGGCGAGTACGACGGGTACGACGTCCGCCTCAACGAGTACCTCCGCGAGACCGGGTTCGTCGAATCGACGACGGAGGGGACGGGAATGCCGTCCTGGGACGCCATCGCGCGCAACCAGCTCCAGGACGGCGCGGACGGTGGCCAACCGTCCCCCGGCGCCGCCGAGCGCCTCGCCGCGACGGCCTCGAAGCTCGGCGTGACCAGTCAGCGAATCCAGGCCGTCCTCGAACCGCTGGGCCTCGCCGAGTTCGTCGCGCGCCACGCGCCCACCGACGCGGTACGCGCCGGCACGGAGCAGGTCGACTTCCACGCCTCGCGCGCGTTCGTCCGCGACCGCATCGAACTGGGCGTCCGGCTCAACGTCGCGGGCCGCGAGCCCGACGGCGTCGTCCCGTCGGGGGACTACGACGACCACCGGGACGAACTGATCGACGCGCTCGGTTCGCTGGCGACGCCCGACGGCGACCCGGTCTTCGAGGACGTGCTTCCCCGCGAGGACGTGTTCTCCGGCCCCTACGTCGAGCGCGCACCGGACGTCGTGACCGTGCCGACCGACTTCGAGCACACCCTGAACGTCTCGCTGCTGGGCGAACTGTTCGACGACGAGCCGTTCGAACCCTGGAACCACAAGCGGGACGGCATCGTCGCGGCCACCGGCGAGGCCTTCGACGAGACGGCGTCGCTCGCGGACGCGCACCTCTTCGACGTCGCCCCGACGGTACTCACCTCGCTGGGGATTCCCCGCAGCGACCGGATGGACGGCGAGCCCCTCCCCGTCGTCGACGAGACGCCCGTGCGCCGCTATCCGGAGTTCGAAGCGAGAGACCGGACCGACACCGACGACGAGGCCGTCGAGGAGCGCCTCGCGCACCTGGGCTACCTCTCCGGGGAGTAAGGGAAAACGGCGCCCGGCCCTTTCTCAGCCTTCGACGGCGTTCAGCGCGCTGTTGAGTTCGAAGAGTTCCTGCACGACGTCGCTCTCGGCGAGCCGGTACCGCTGGGGCGACGTGTTCGGTACTTCTTCGACGACGTCGAGTTCCAGCAGCAGATCGATGTAGGTACTGACCGTCTGGCGCGTCACGCCCGCGTGTTCCGCGAACTCGGTCTTGTTCATCTCCCGACCTGGCGGCAAGTCCAGCAGCGCGTCGACGAGGATGGGAACGCTCTCGTGTTTCGTGAGCGCGAGGAATCCGCTCGGATGTTCCAGCCGGGCGGCTTTGGTATTGCGCTCTTCGGCAGGGGGAGTCGATGTCGATTCGCTCATACACGGACATTGGCGTCCTCGTGTATACATTTTTCCATCAGTGTAAATGTGAATTACCATGATTTAAGGGATGGTCCTTTGAAACTCAGGTATGCGGAAACCGTCCGTGAAATGTGCTCTCCTGGCTGCGATGGTGGCGAAACACAAGTGGGGGACCCCTATCGACGAAGAGAGTCTGCTCTCGGTCGCTGCAATTGAGTCGACTGACTATCCGAAGGCGAGTCAAATGTTCGACGAACTCCGGACCGAACACTACGTTACGAACCGGGGAAACCGAGGGATCGAGCTCAACAATAGTGAGTTCGGTTTGCTCGCCGACGTTCTCTACAGTGAGTGTGGCTGGGAACCATTCCACATCAAGAGTCGACTCAAGCATTACGAAGGCTGGGACCAGCACGACTGGGCTTGACGCGTAACTTCGGGGGTTCTGTTCAACTTTGATCGTCCTCGCGCCGGAAATCTTCGAAGAGCGCTTCGCCCGCGTCGAGGAACGCTTCGGAACCGAAGTCGTCCTTTCAGATTTCAGCGGCTCGAACGGCGGCCGGAGACGGACGAACCCGCTCTCGTCGTCGACGACGAGCCGGTCACCTGCTTCGAGGCCGAGACGCGTTCTGATCGATTCGGGTATCGTGATTCGCCCGTCGCCGTCGATAGATACCGTGTCGCGGCTGCTGTCCTCCTCCATGTTCGTTCACCCAACGTGTAGAACGAACGACCGATAAAATGTCCTGATTTCGCCCGACTTCACTCCCGCTGGCAGTTCCCGCCACTGGCGGCCGCGTTCGCGCCGAGTCGACTCGTGCGCAGCGCCTCGCGGGTGACCGTGGCGTCGTTGAGCACGACTGGCCTGCCCGTCACGCTGATCGAACTGTTCGAGAGCGTCGAGTCGCTGACGCGGGTGCACTGGATGCCGTCGCGGGCCTGGCCCGTCTGGACGATGCAGGCGTTGTCGACGAGACAGCCCTCGCGTTCGAGCAGGCGGACGGCGGCGGTGTCGCTGGCCGACCCGGAGATGGTGACGTTCTCGACGCGGATGCGGTAGTCGTCGCTGTCGGCGTCGACCTCGTCGGGTCGGTCGGTCGGCGACTTCGCGAGGATGGCCGCGACGTCGTCGGCGTTGACCGTGACGGTCGTGTCGCGGATGGTCGCCTGGTCGAGCCAGCTCGACATGGTGATGCCGCCGTCGCTCCCGGTCACCTTCTCCATCTGGACGTCGCAGTTCTCGACCAGGACGTTCGAGCCCTCTCGGAGTCGGATGCCGCGCATGTTGCCGAACCCCTTCGGGGCCCTGTCACAGCGGACGGTGACGCCGCGGACCTCGGCCGGGCCGCTGACGCGGACGTTCGAGACGTTGTTGTTCTCGTAGCGCCCCCCTTCGACGACCACCTTGCCGGTCGCCGAGGAGGCGTAGAGGCCGTTGTCGGGGAAGCCGGCGATGTGACAGTCGACGAAGCGCAACGTCCCGGTGTGGGACTCGCCGACGTAACAGCCCGTGATGGGGTACTCGGCGGTGGCGCCGTCGGGCAGGTTCATCCGCTTCACGACGCCGTTCCCCTGGGGGTCCGTGACGTCGAAGCGCATCACGTCCTGGTCGACGTCGACGGTGCCGATGACGCTGACGTCCGTCACCGAGAGGCCGTCCGTCACGATGCCGTGGATGGGCCGCCCGCCCGTCTTCGGTGCGCTGAAGTCGAACGCCAGGCCCTCGATGGTCAGCCCGGTCGCGCTGTCCGCGTTCCCGAGGACGAACAGGGAGTCGTCGAACCCCTCCTCGACGCGGAGCGTCGCGTCCCGGCCGACGACGCTGAGGTCGGTGAGGTCCCTGACGCGCCACTCCTGTGTGAGGAGGTACTCGCCGGGCGGGAAGTACAGCGTCTTGCCGTCGCCGACGACCTCCTCCAGGACGGGGACGGTCGGCTCGTCGCCGTCGGGGCTGGCCCCCGCCTCGACGAGGTCGATCACGTTCTCGCCGCTGGGTGGTTCCGGCGGCGTCTCCGTTTCGTCTGGCATCTCCGTTTCGTCTGGCGTCGGTGTCTCCGTCTCCGACGGCCCCGGGCCCGGATCGAGCCAGGAACACCCCGCTATCGCTGCGAGACCCGCGACCCCGCCGAGCGTTTTCAGATATCGCCGCCGGGTTCGATTGTCGTCAGTCACTTGTCCGTCACTCTAGTGGGATCCCAGATTGTTATGATGGGCCAAGAAGCGCTGGCAACCGGCTTACCGTTCAGTCCCGCTGGCGGATCTGGGTCCGCTGGTCGGCCTCCTCGACCATCGACTGCTCGATGGAGTCCGGTTCCGGTTTCCACTCGGTCTGGCCGTCGAGGTGGTCGTCGTGCTCGCGGTCGATGGCCAGGATGGCGAACACGGCGGTCCCGAACAGCGTCGCCAGAGTCCCGAGACGCGACGTCCCGTCGCCGAGGCCGGCGACGCGCTTGAGGAGGCTGCCGACGCCGGCGACGCCGGCCAGCGCCGCGACGCCAGCCAGCAGCGCGATCGGGTGGTGCTCGCGGACGACGTACTTCGCCCAGACGCGCCAGAGGGCGTTCCGGGCGAGCATGCCCGAGACCTTCGGGATGTACGTCCGGTAGTCGATGTGGCTCTCCTCGTCGTCGTAGACGGCCTGGCGCGGGACGTCCACCACGCGCATGCCCGCGACGTTGAGTTTGACGAGCAGGTCGTTACAGTAGCCGTAGAACTCGTACATCTCCTCGATCTCGACCTCCTCGAGCGCGTGCAGCGAGATGGCCGTGTAGCCGTTCTGGGGGTCGCCGACGTTCCAGTAGCCGCTGGCGATCTTCGTCAACAGCGTCAGGATACGGTTGCCGACGTAGCGGAAGCGCGGCATGTCGGCGTGGAACTGCTCGTCGAGCAGGCGGTTGCCCTTTGCGTAGTCGGCCCGGCCCGTGGCGACAGGTTCGACGATCAGCTCCAGGGCCTCGGGGCGCATCTGGCCGTCCCCGCCCATCACGGCGGTGACGTCGATGGCGTCCTCACGTGCCCGGAGGTAGCCGGTCTTGATCGCGCCGCCGACGCCGCGGTTCTCCGCGTGCTGGATGGGCACGACGCGGTCCTCGAAGGGACTGTCCCGGTCGAGGCCGGCGTCGTTCACCCGCTCGGCGGCCCCCTGGATCGCCGCCCAGGTGTCGTCGGTCGAGCAGTCGTCGACGGGGTAGACGCGGTCCACGAAGTCGGGGACGGTCTCGACGACGCCGGCGATGAACGCTTCCTCGTTGTACGCCGGGATCACGACGGCGACGGTCTTGTCGTTATACATCGGACCCCCTGTGCGTTAACGACGGTGTCGTCTGTGGCGCGTCGAACGTCCGTCTGTTCAGTCGCGTCATTGTTGTCTGTATGACCGTGAGAGGCGGTTTGTTATGGTGGGCCTGTGGCCCTGATGCGGTCGTTTCCCGGTCATTCCGGTGCGGCGTGCCAGTCGCTGCGGAAGTGCGTCAGCGGCGTCGCGGTCCGGTTCAGCACGTCCGCGCTCTCCACGGCCCCGACGTAGATGGTGTGGTCGCCCGTCTCGTAGCTGTCGTGGACCGAACAGTCGATGTAGGCCAGCGACTCCTCGAACACGGGCGCGTCGGAGGCCGCCGTCCGGACCGGCTCGGCGACGAAGGGGTTCTCCGAGAGGTCGGCGACGTCCGCGAAGTACCGGCCGAGGCGGCGCTGGTCGGCGGTGAGGACGTTCAGACAGAACCCGCCGATGGAGGTCTCCTGGAGCAGTTCGTGGGCCTTCGTCCCGTCGGGGAGCGCGATGGACACCAGCGGCGGCGACAGCGACACCATGTCGAAGGAGTTGACCGTCACCCCGTGCGGGCAGGCGGCCGGCGGCAACGTGACGACCGCCACCCCCGTCGGCACCATCCCCGCCGTCTCCTGGAACTTCGTCCGTTCGATGGGCATATTGTCGACAGCGCGCGGTCTGACCCCTTTGTTATCCTTCTCGGGACGGCCGGTAAGGTGGGTCTAGCCGCCTGGCTCGCGAAATGGGTGCGAGCGACGCCGTCTGCCGCAGGCCCGGACGTCGACGCCGTCCGCCGCACGCGTGTACAGTCCAGCTAACTATACCGCTCCGTCACCCAGGAGACGACGATGAGCACTCCCGACCGTAGCAGGGTGAGTAGCCGCCAGTAGCGATGTGGCCGTGGGACCACCTCGCCATCGGCTACCTCGTCGTGTCGCTGTGGCGTCGCGGCCGGAGCAGGCGCCCGCCGGGTGAAGCCGAGGCAATCGCGGCCGTCGTCGGCTCGCAGCTACCCGACCTGATCGACAAGCCGCTGGGCTGGCGGACGTCGCTGCTCCCCTCGGGCCACTCGCTGGCCCACTCCCTGACCGTCGCCGCCCCGACCGCCGTCGTCGTCTACCTCCTCGCGCGCCGGTACGGGCGGGCGGACGTGGGCGCGGCGTTCTCGCTGGCGTACCTCGTCCACCTCCCGGCGGACGTCGTCTACCCGATGGTGCTGGGCGACCCGCCGAACCTGGCCTTCCTCTTCTGGCCGTTCGTCGACATCCCGCCGTCCCAGACGGACGCGTTCGCGGGTCGGGTCCTCGAACTCGTCGTCCAGTTCCTCGCCTTCCTGCGGACGCCACAGGGCCTCACCTTCCTCCTCGTCGAGCTATCGCTGCTCGGCGTCGCCCTCCTGCTGTGGCGCCGGGACGGCTGGCCGGGCGTCGCGTCGGTCGTCCGCGCCGTCGACCCTCGAAGCGTGTGACGAACGAATACGACGTATACGACGACGACCGATTCGCCCAGCGGCGGCGGTATATCGGGGTTATCGGGCCCAACTCCCACCATAACAATGGCCTCACGTGGCGCTGATGTCTACAATGTCACTTACGACTGCGGTAGTCGGTGGCGGGACTGTTTCGGACAGGCACCTCGACGGGCTGGCCAAGCTCGCGATGACCGACCTCGTCGCCATCTGCGACGTTGACGAGGACACGGTCCGCGAGAAGGCCCGCGAGTACGACCTGAAGGCCTACACCGACGTCGAGGCGATGCTGGCGCGGGAGGACCTCGACTGGGTCCACCTCTGTACCCCCGTCCAGACGCACCTCGACCTGGCGACGACGATCATCGAGGATGGCGTCCCCGTCCAGATAGAGAAGCCCGTCACCGAGACGGTGGCCGAGGCCGAGGAGCTGGCCCGCGTCGCCGAGCGCCACGACGTGCCCGTCTCCGTGGTCCACAACCACAACTTCGACCCGGCGATGCGGAAGGCCCAGGCCGCCATCGAGCGCGGCGACATCGGGCAGGTCCGCTCGGTCGACATGCTGTACGCCGGCGAGACCTGGCCCGACGAGGTCAAGCGCGGCGCCTGGGCCCACGAACTCCCCGGCGGCGAGTTCGAGGAAGGGTTCCCCCACCCCATCTACATGCTGCTGAATCTCGGAGGATACCCGAAGAGCGCCGACGACATCGACGCCAGCACCCAGCGTCGGCGCGAGTACGACGGCGAGTTCGCCTACGACGGCGTCCAGTTCCAGTTCACGAGCGAGGACGACGTGCTCTGTAGCGGCACCATCGTCGCCAGCGAGATCCCCCACAAGACGCTCACGATTCACGGCGACGACGGCAGCATCGTCGTCGACGTCGTCTCCCAGACCGTCACGACCCTCGACCGGGACTACCAGTCCTCCCCGGTCTTGCGCGCGATGACGAACGTCGACCACGTCATCGACCGGGTCAGGGGGACGCTGGAGAACGTCTACGACGTCGTCGAACGCAAGCGCGACGACAGCTGGGAGGTCGAGCGCGACGCCGTCCCGCACTACTACCAGTTCGACGCCGAGGCCGCCGCGCTCATTCAGGGCAGCGACCTGCCCTCGCCGCTGGAGGAGGCCCACTGGACCATCCAGATCATGGAGACGATCCGCGAGAGCGCCCTGGATGACGAGCCCAGGGTCGTGGCCCAGCGACCGATGGACCAGGACTAGCGAGACTGGCGGGACAAACGGCGACCCACCGGCCCGCGTAGGAGCCCGTTTAATGCGACATTCACGTCCCTTGGCTGCAGTCACCTCACCATAACAAAGGCCTGTTCAGTGACAACTACCCGTTACTGCCTGGTACGGCGTACCCTCCGAACAATGACACATTCGAAACTCGGCTCTCTTATCATCGTCTCAGTGCTGATACTGGTGGTCCTCGCGCCCGTGCTCACGTTCGCGAGCGCGCCCGCGACGGCCGCGAACACCTCCGACACGGCCGACACCTACGTCGTCGAGCAGGGTGGCGAGTGTATCCTGCTCGAACCGCACGGCGACGGCACGGAGACAGTCGAAGCGTTCTACGACTACCGCACCCCGTACACGGATCCGTCGGCCTGGGATTACTCCTCCTACGGGACCGAGCACCTGCAGGACAACCAGGTGAGCAAGGTGTTCGTCTACGAGGGGGCCGAGGGGACGAGCCTCGTCTTCCTCCACGACGAGCGCAGCGAAGACGGCGAGCCCCAGCCCTACGGGAGCACCATAACGATGCAGATATCCGACCTCCCCGAGGGGGTGTGGGCCGTCCAGGACGACACGTACCAGAACGACAGTCAGGACGACAACTGGGAGATCGGCGACTCGTCGACTACAGTCGACTGGATGTGGCAGCCCGACCGCTCCGACGGCGGCGCCTACCGCGGCCTCCACGGGATGGACGCCGAAGACGCCATCACGGTCGATCCCTCGTTCAACGAGGAGGCCGACCACTGGGGCGAGTGGAACTGGTCCGGCGACGACGACAACCGGACCGAGCGCTGGGTCGCCCGCTCCGGCGACGGCACGGAGACCGAACTCGACACGACCGAGCCGATAACGATCCAGCGCGGCATCTGCGGCGCGGACGAGACGGCGCCCGAGGCGAACGCGGACGTCTCGCCGACGACCGTCGCGCCCGGCGAGGACGTCACCTTCGACGCGAGCGAGTCGACGGACGACCTCGGTGTCGAGGGCTACGAGTGGGAGTTCGGCGACGGCAGCGAGCCGGCCACCGGCGAGACGGTCACGCACGCCTACGCCGAGAACGGGACCTACGATGCGACGCTGACGGTGACGGACGGCGCGAACAACACGGACACCGCCACCGTCCCGGTCACCGTCGAGGCCGAGGACACCGACGCAGCACCGACGGCCGTCCTCGAGGCCCCCGAGTCGGTGATGGCCGGCGAGCCAGCGACGTTCGACGCGCGCAACTCGACCGACGACGAGGGGATCGTCTCGTACCAGTGGACGGTCGACGGGGCGAGCGTCGACGCCGATGGCCCGACGCTGGAACGGACCTTCGCGGACGCCGGCACCTACACCGTCGGCGTGACGGTCGTCGACGGGAGCGACCAGACGAACGCCACGACCACCGACGTGACCGTCGAGGCCGCGCCCGACGAGCCGCCGATGGCGGCGGCCAGCGCCGACCCGACGACCGTCGCACCCGGCGAGCCGGTGGCGTTCGACGGTACCGCCTCGACCGACGACGGGGAGATAACGGCCTACGAGTGGGGGTTCGGCGACGGGAACGCGAGCGACGGCGCCACGGCCTCGCACGCGTACGCGAGCGCGGGAGAGTACGAGGCGACCCTCACGGTGACCGACGACGCGAACAACTCAGCCGACGCGACCGTGCCGGTGACCGTGGAAGCCGAGGAGACCGACGACGACTCCGAAGACGAGAGCGGTGACGACGAGTCGGACGGCTCCGACGACGCCGACGATCGCGACGACAGCGGCGATTCTGACGACGCCGACGACAGCGACGACTCGGACGGGCCGGACGAGACGGACGATTCCGGTGACGACAGTCCCAGCAGTAGCCCGAGTGACGGGAGCCCCAGCAGCGGCGGCAGCTCCGGCGGCACCGGCGGCGCCGCGCCGCCCGCTGACGAGTCGTCCAGCGCGAGCGTCTCCCAGACCGACGACGGGCGACTCGTCGTCACTGTCGAGAACGCCGCCGAGGGCGAGGCCGTCTCGGCCGACGTCCCCGGCGACGAGAACGCCACGGGACTGCGTTCCGTCGAACTCGTCCCCGACACCGACGCCGACGAGCTGAACGTTACCCTGTCCCCCAGTGACGACGTGAGCGCACCGAACGGGACCGACGCCGGGCTGTACGAGGTGCGCACCGAGAACGGGTCGACCGTCCGAAACGTCACTTACCGGTTCGCGGTCGACCGCGCTGCCATCGGCGAGTCGGGCGAACTCCGGGTCCTGGCTGGCGACGGCTCGAACGTGACGGCGCTGAACCACACCGTCGTCGAGAACGGGTCGACGACCGTCCTCGATGCGACGACCGCCGACGTCGATCGGGTCGTGGTCGCGGCCGTCGCCCCCGACGTGTCGGCGACGGCCATCGGCACCAACGGCACGGCGACGGCCGGCGAGCCCGCGACCGTCGAGGCGACGCTCGCCAACGACGGCCACCTCGACGCCAACCGGACGGTGAATCTCACCGTCGACGGGGCGGTCGTCGACTCGCAGACCGTCACCGTCCGCGCGGGCGAGACGGCGAACGTCTCCTTCGAGACGACCTTCGACGCGGCGGGCGATGCGCGCATCTCGGTGGCCGGCACCGAGGCGACGATCACCGTCGCGTCGGCCGACGGCAGCACCGACACGGAGGGCGATACCGTCACCGGGGGCGACGCCGAGAGTTCGGACACCGATACCGAGAGCACGGACGCTGCGCCGACCAGCGGCCAGAGCACGGAACTGGCCCTCGCCGGCCTCGGCATCCTGGTAATCGGCGCCGTGGGACTGATCCGGATCTTGTAGTCGCTAACGTCTGGCTGTTTTTCCCTCGCCGTTACTCGTTCCGTCTGTCTCCTCAGATCGGCTTGTCTTCACAGCTCGTTCCGGGTATGGCCACGCTATCGTAGCGTCGTAGCAACGGGAAAGCACACGGTGCGGGCGCCCGACTTGTCGACCACGAGAGACGCGCCGAACGAAACGACAGTCCCCGTCGCTCCCGACGACAGCGGACGGCGACGACGAGACACGCGCACCGATGACTCTCAGAGAGGAGCGACAGCGTGATTCCGACCACGTCGCCGAGAGGTTCGGGGACGATAGCGCCTGACGAGAATAGGTGTTCTGGCCGCGTGAGACTACCGCACTACTGCACTGTCACCCAGAGGTGGACGTGCCCCTCGGCGTTCTCGGCGGACGGCGTCTCGGGGGCCTCGCCGCGGTAGACGTAGTAGGCCAGGCGGAGGTCCTCGCCGGTCATCGACGGCTCGACCTGGTGGGTGGCCCGCCAGGTCTCGTTGGCCGGAACCTGCGACGCCAGCGTCTGGAGGCGCTCGCGCTCGGTCACCGCCACGCCGTCGGTCCCGTTCCGGTCCACTCGCTGGAGTTCGACGACGGCGGTGTAGTCGGCGGGCTCCTCGTAGCGGTTCTCGACTTCGAGCGTGAGCTCGTGGGCCTCGCCGGCGGTGAGGTTCGTCGGGTAGCCGGAAGCGACGTAATCGCCGTCCGACGACTCGGTGACCAGCGAGACGCTGGTGTAGGACTCGCCCTGGGTCGGGCCCGTCAGCCCGAAGGCGAGGCTCCCGACGGCCAGCAGGACGGCGACGACGAGGACGGCGCTGAGGACGGTGTCGGTCGCCGTCCCCGCGGCCAGCCAGTCCCGGGTCCGCGCGCCGAATCCCAGGAGTGAGGGCGGACTGTACCGTTCGTTCGGCGAGAGCGCGAACCGGCGGACGATGCCGACGATCGAGAGCGCGACCACCAGGACGGTGACGCTGGTGACGACGGTGGCCGTCTCGAAAGGAATCCCGAGCAGGCCGTGGATCACCGCGAGAATCGGCAGGAGGGCGAGGCTGAAGCCGAACGAGAGCCCGAACCGCTCGATGGTCCCGGGGCTGTACGCCGACGCGCTCACTGGGTGTGAGCGCGTTCCGGTGGGGCGTCCGGGGAACAGCGCGGCGACGAGCGCGTAGCCGGGCAAGACGAGGACGAACACCATCCCGACGAGCGCCCGCGGCCACGAGTAGCCGGCGTCCGAGCCCAGCAGGACCGCGAAGACGAGCGCGGTCAGGACGACGACGGCCAGGAGGTCGAGTGGGAACCCCGCCAGGAGCGAGCGTATCCGCCCCGGTTCGCTGTCCGTCGACGATGCTGTCGTCATCGGTCATCACCCGTCCCGGAACCGCCCCTGGCCGCTGCGGTCGGTGCGCACGACTGCTGAGTCCCGAACATCACTGGTTACGACAACCTAGTCGCAACGAGCGTTTTGTTATAGATACCCTTCGCCTCAGACGCCGCCAAATAACATTTCTACCGGGGTGCGTGGGACGGTGTGTTGAATGGGTGCTTCACGACACCGGCCAGGACGTAGGGTGGCCACGCGATGAGTATCGAAATCGAGGCGTTCACGCGCGAGCAGCGTTCGGAGTGGGACCGGCTGGTCGAGCAGTCGCCGGGCGCGACGCCGTTCCACCGGTTCGCGCTCCTGGAGGTCGTCGCCGACCACGCGGGTGCGACCCTCCACCCCCTCGTGGGGTACAAGGGCCAGGAACCGGTCGGGCTCTTCCCGGTCTTCGTCGTGCGGAAGGGCCCCGTCGCGACGGCGTTCTCGCCGCCGCCGAGCCTGAAGATCACCTACCTGGGTCCGACGCTGCTCAACGTCGCGAAGCTGAAACCGAGCAAGGCGGAACGTCGCAATCGCCGGTTCGTCGAGGGCTGTCTCGACTACGTCGACGAGCAGTTCGGCCCGCGCTACGTCCACGTGCGGACGCACACACGCTACTGCGACACCCGACCGTTCACCTGGAAAGGGTACGAGTCGACGCCGAACTTCACCTACGTCGTCGACCTCTCGGACGGCCCGGACGCGCTGTTCGACCGGTTCAGCCGCGACGCGCGAAAGAACGTCCGCGACGCCCAGGACGCCGATTGCGTCGTCGAGGAGCGCGGCGCCGACGCCGCCTGCACCATCGTCGACCAGGTGCGCCGGCGCCACGAGGAACAGGACGAGTGGTACCCCCTGACGACCGACTTCGTCACCGACCTGTACGAGCGGGCGCCCGAGGGCGTCGTCCGACCCTACGTCTGTGAGGTTGACGGCAGGACCGTCGGTGGCTCGCTCACGCTCGAACACGGCGACACGGCCTACGGGTGGCAGGGCGTCGTCAAACCCGACGTGGACCTCGACGTCAACGACGTCGTCCACTGGCACGTCATCAACGAGGCCGCCGACCGCGGTGTCACCCGGTACGACCTCGTCGGCGCGAACGAGCCACGTCTCTCCCGGTACAAGGCGAAGTTCGCGCCGACGCTCGAGTCCTACGACGGCCTGGAGAAGTCCAGCCCCGGGATGTCGCTCGCAGCGAAGACGTACAAACGACTCCGTTGATAGCGGTCTCTGCTGACAGTTCCGGCTACGGCCTCGTCAAAAAAGCACGATTCTCGCGTCCGGTCGACCGTCAGTCTTCGTCGATCCGGTCGATCTGGTCGACCCACTGTTCGATGTGCGGGTCGCCGCGGTACTGGACGGTGCCGTCGTCGGGGTCGTACTCGACGACTTCCGCGTCGTCGAGTTTCGGCAGGTGGGTGTGGTGGAGCGAGGACCGCAGGTACGTGCAGTTCGACGATTCTTCCCCGATGTCGCCGTAGGTCTCCTCGATAGCGTTGACGATGTCCTCGATCCGATGCGTCGCGTTGGGTTCCTCCATCAGCGCCCGCATGACTGCCCGACGGCGTTCCGGCGCGAGTAACCGAAGAACCGAACTCGGAAGTCGGTCTGGTGCGTCGCGCCGCGCCGTAGTATCCTGACCCATTGGAACCTCCTCAGAGACGGCGGGGTATTGTTATGACGCCTTTTTCGAGGTGGTAACGCTTCCTTATGGCTACCGGAGATCGCTACGGAGAAGCCGCAATTCGTGGGATGATAGGCGTCTGCCCTCATCCGGTGCGACCGTGTCACGGACTACCGAGACGCTAGACAGATCGCGGACGGCCAGGTCGAAATCAGCCCATAGCATCGCACGAATTCGGATAACTGAGTTATAACAATAGGGATGGCTCGCCTGTACCCCACTGGGGAAGTCGGCTATCGCTTCCCTGCGCGATGTGACTGCCCACCCCAGCACGCTCTCACCCCACCCTGAATCCCACCCCAAGTGCCCCTTTTTACCGCTCTTTCGTGCCCGCGACTGCGCTCACGATATCCGGTTCCACTCCATCCAGGGCCGGGGTGACAGCGTGAATCCCCACTGCGTTCGATTCCGTCACGGGTTCGTGTTTTCCCGCACCTACTCGAAACGCCCCCGAGCGTCAGCCGTGGCTTAGGGTCCAGTAGTATCCACCAGGCGGACTGAACAGTGGGGCGCGTTTAATAGACGGTGTCCCCCTGTGTCGGGCACGACGTTCGCGTTGACGTGGGAGTGCGCTCGAATCCAGTCCGACCGTGAACGAACAGCGACGCCCCGTTCCGTCCGCCCGCGAGGTGCCGCCTCGGACCCGTCGAGCGCTCACGTGACCGACTGACTGCGAACGGAGCCAGGAGGACCACCGACGATGGAAGGCACGACACAACGGAGAGTCGAACTGTACGTCCGCTCGCTCGCGCCGTGCGGAACGAGCACCGAACAGAACGAGATCGTCGAGCGACTGCGAGATCTCGAACGCCGCGACGTCGTCGACGACGTCGACCTGACAGTGTGGGGTGACGCCGTCTGTCTCGACGGTGCCAGCGCGACCGTCGGGACGGGCAGGCACGTCGCCGACCGCGTCCGGGAGTTCCACAGCTGGTGTGGGGACGGACGGACGTCGCTCGACCCGTTCTTCACCTGGTCGACGGTCGAGTCGTCGCTCTCGGGCGACTCGTTCCGGCGCGTCGTCCTCCCCCAGCGATGTCTCGCGCTCTACGACGACGGCCAGTTACAGGAGGTGTATCCCCGGCAGGTCGACGGCGCCGTGGAGTCGCTGGCGGACGGGGTGCGGTCGCTCGAGTCGGCCACGAACGGGAACGCGGACCCGTCGCTCGCCTTCGAGGAGGTTTAGCCGGCGTTGAGGATGGTGAGGACGTTGAGCGTGACGGCGATTCCCTGTGGGAGCGCCAGGCCCGCCATCGCGGCGACGCCGTAGCGCCGTCCCAGGACGTGCCAGATGATCGCGACCCAGGAGACGGCGACGAGTTTGAGGACGACCAGTCCGGCGACCCCGTACTGCGAGAGGATGGCGAGGACGAACGGGTTCTGCTCGCGCAACCCGATTCCGAGCCCGTAGACGGTCGTCACGAGATCCCCGAGGACTGCGGCGGCGCCCAGGGCGCAGACGGCGCCGACGACGGGAGTCGTCGTCAACACCCCCCAGCCGGACCGGTCCGGGGGCGAGTCGTTCGTCGTCTGCTGCGTCGTGGCGTGGTCCGCCTGAACAGGGTCGGGCATCGATGGATCGCGCAGAGAGCGCACGCAAACCGACGCGCGATGCCCGTTTGGTTACTCAGTCGCTATCCGGGAGTACATTCGCCATAGGACGGGAGGGCGCCCGGATTGGCGCCGAGCACTCCTGTCGTGCCGGGGCGTCGCCGCCGGTGGGTACGCCCTTCCTACGACCAGTCCGGGGCTATCGTAACCCGGGACTGCCGTGACCCAGGACTGCCATGACCCGGGACTGCCGTGACCCGGGACTGTCCTTCCGTGGCCTGCTCGGCCCTGACAGGCCCTGTCCAGATGGGCCCCTCCCCTACCGTCGCTGTTCGACGGAGCGTGACGGGCGGCCCCAACCTCTAGTTTCGCTTACGTCTAAATATTACTGCAGCTGAAACGATACGTTCTGGCACGCGGCCCGCGCGGGTAGATCTCCACCGACAGCGGGCCACGTCGAGGGCCGTCCCTGTTCCGCTACCGGGCCACATCGACCGCAGAACCGCCCCGTCGTCGCCCCGCGCCGCTACTCGACGGGTGGTGCCTCCCGGTCCGTTCGGCCCGTCCGTCGTTGGCGCCGCCTCCAGCGTTTCGCACCGAAATCCCATCTCACGGCAGTTCTACGGGCGTTCCACGACGACAGTCGCTGTCGTGGCCCTCGTCAGCCGCGCACCACCGAACGTCGGACTTATCGGTTTCTAGAATAATGGGTGGCGCTGACAAACGTGACAGGGGGTGCCAATCCCGGGGCGGCCCTGGAGCGCTCCCTCGTTCGCTGGCGATGAGTCGCCGCGTCACTCGATGTCGATGGGGACGCCGTCGGTGGCGCTCGTCGGAGCGACGGTGCGGTCGTCGTGGTCGTAGTCGAGGAGTCCCGCGTCGTCGAGTTTCGGCAGGTGGCGGTGGTGGAGGGAGACGTGCACGTCGCGGACCGTCGACTCCGGGACGGTCATCGCGGCGGCGTCCGCCTCCTGGGCGGCGACGTCCTGTGCCAGCCGCTCGACGGGGACTGGCGAATCGTAGCCTCTCATAATCGAGAGGACGCGGCGACGCCGTTCCGTGGTGAGTACGTCGAACAGTTCGTCGACGGACGATTCGTCGGTCGCGACCGATCGGACGTCGGAGTTCGTGGGTACAGTGTTGCTCATTGTTGCTCTCGTCCACACCCATCGCGTGGTGTACCTGGGTAGAGAACAGACGGGGAGGTAAGCCCTCCCCGTAACCAATTAGGTATGTGACGACGGTCGAACACAACTGGAAACTATCCCGTGAATACCTCGCCGTCTTCCGATTTTCTCGTGTACGGTCGAGTGATCACTGCTCGGTATCGTCGGCCGTCGCACCACTCCACCAGCGGTCCCGACCCCGCTCGAAGCGACCGGTCCGCTCGCCGACCACGGCCACGTTTACCGCGTCTAATGCGCGGCTACGACGGCGAACGATCGGTCCGTTATACCGGCCTCATCGGAGTACCGCCGGATGGCTCCCCGGAGCCACGAGTACCAATGTCGCAGCAAAACCCACAGTTCCAGCCAGGAGTACAGTTCGAGCACCAGACGAGCGGTCAGGAGATGGGCGGTCAGGAGATGGGCGGCCAGCGAATGAGCGGACAGCAGACGGGCGGTCAACAGACAGGCGGCCAGGAGATGGGCGGCCAAGGGATGGGCGGTCAGGGAATGGGCGGCCAGATGCAGGGGCGTCTCTCGGCCCAGCAGCGGAGCGCGCTCACGAACGTCACCCAGGCCATCGAGGTGTGTGAGTGGTGCGCCGACCAGTGCGTCCAGGAGGCCGACCCCAGCATGATAGAGTGCATCCGCCTGTGCGAGGACGTCGCGGAGCTGGGCGAGACGGTGCTGGCGCTGGCCCCGCGAAACTCGCGGTACACCCAGTCTGTCCTCCAGGCGTTCCAGCAGGCCCTACAGGCCTGTGCCCAGGAGTGCGGCCGCCACCAGCACGCCCACTGCCAGGAGTGCGCGCAGGTCCTCTCGCAGGTGACCCAGGCGACCCAGTCGCTCCAGCAGCAGCCCCAGCAACAGAGTCAGCAGATGGCGATGCGGTAGCGCGCCGAAGCACCCTCAGCTGCTCACTCCGGGGTCCCCCGTGACCCCAGCCACGCCCCGAGCGTGATACCGTAGATCGCGTGCCCGAGGTGGAAGATCAGCTCCTCGTCGGCCGCTAGCTCCTCGTCCAGTAGCCCGTTCAGGAGCACCCGCAGTCCGAACGCCGACAGGCCGAGGCTGTAGACGACCGCAGTGACGACGCCGCGCAGTTCGGCCCTGGCCTCGGACGACCGGGTGGCGTCTGTTCCGGCGAGTCGCGGTTCCAGCGCCACGTACGCGACGCCCGCACCCGCGCCGTAGAGCAGGTGCAAGAAGAGCGCCGGGACCGTCGCGCTGCCCGTCCCGTCCCTGCGCACGTACCGCCGCCAGAACTCGTCGGTCGGCGGGAGCGAGCGACTGATCGGCAGCCGGAACGCCGTCATGACCACCGTCGCGACGAGCCCACCCACGGCGCCGACCCGGATTCGCCCGAGCGCCCCCTGCCGGCCGCTGTCGTCGTCGATTCCGCGCCGCTGCTCGTCCGCCGTCGGTCTCGATCGGATCATCCGGCCGGAGAGACGGGCGCCACTCCCAAATCACCTGTCACGATCGCCCGGCGCCCGCCCCAGTGAGCACCCTCACCGACAAAAAGGAACGACCCCCTGATCGGCTAAGCCGATGTTTACGAACGGGGGGAGATTGGACGGCTGTCACCGTATTTAGTCGTCGAGACCCTAGCCGTGATCGGAGGGACACAAATGAGCGATAGCGACGCATACGACGACCGAACCGAGGTACGGGACCGCGACGACGACTACGACCGCACCGACGAGTACGACGCGCGCGGCGTCGACACCAATCCCACCGAACGGGGCAAGTGGATCTCGGCCCTCGTCGCGCTGCTCGGCCTGTGGCTCGTCGTCGAGCCGTTCCTGTTCGAGATGACGGCGGCGAACTTCTGGAACGACGTGATAATCGGCCTCGCGCTGATAGCCCTCGGCGCGTACAACTACTATCGACGCGCGGACGAGCGACTCGGCAGCGTCGCAGTCGGCGCGTTCGTCGCGCTGCTCGGCCTGTGGCTTCTCGCCGCGCCGTTCGTGTTCGGCACCGACGCCGCCGTGACCGAGGCGACCGGCGCGACCTTCTGGAACGACGTCGTGGTCGGCGCACTCGTGGTGATACTTGGCGCGTACAGCGCGTACGAGGCCCGGGACACCGACGTCGCACGTCCCGCGCGAACGTAGGAGAAAGGCGAAACGACGGCCCGGCCGGCGAGACGGCGGGCGGTTCGTCTGGCGAGGCGGGACCGTTCACTCGACCCGGTCGATATTTTTCGTCAGTTGCGAGAGTCGGAAGGTGACGAGGTGATAGCGCGTCACCATCGCGGAGAAGATTCCCATCGCCACGCAGAACGCCAGCGCGAACAGGATGGAGCCGTCGTTGAGGAAGCTGTTTAAGAACTGGAGCAGGCCGAAGACGATCGGCCCGACCGTGAACAGTACCGTCCTGACCGGATGGGTTCGGACCATCCTACCGAGGTAATCCCTTTCGCGTCGTGCCATTATGGTTCTGTTTACGGCAGGCGTAAAAACAGCTTCGGTCAGACCGACTGGCCCGTCCGGCGACGCGGTCCCGGAAAGGCGACCTTAGCGAGCGGCCCCCTTTAATCGCTGCCGGGAGTCGAGTCGGGGGCGTCGCGGTCAGGCGCGTCGCGGACGGGCGATTCGTGAGCCACGTCTCCGAGGTCGATCGGTTCCAGCGGATCGTTGGCCGGTGTGTCCAGGACCGCCCCGTCGACGTCGAACCGCGAGCCGTGGCAGGCGCAGTCCCACGAGCGTTCGCCGTCGTTCCAGGACACCTGACAGCCCATGTGCGTGCAGACGGCCGACACCGCGTGGATCTGGCCGCCGTCGTCGCGATACACCGCGACCGGGTCGACCCCGTCGTCGAAGACGTCGCCCTCGCCGGGGCCCAGCGAGTCGAGGTCGACGTCCGGCCGCTGTCTGAGGACGTCCTTCGCGAGGTGCGTCATCGAGTGGACGTTGTGCGAGAGGAGTTCCGTCTTCGACGCCCGAGCGCGCAGTCTGGTCGGCGCGTACACCGACTCCCATGGGTTCTCTCGTCCCGTGATCAGGTCGGCCAGCAGGACGCTCGCGGCGGTACCGTTGGTCATCCCCCACCCGCCGAACCCGGTCGCGACGTAGACGTTGCTGGCCCCCGGGCCGGCGGGGCCGACGAACGGCACCCGGTCGACCGACCTGTAGTCCTGCGTCGACCACCGATACTCGATCGAGTCGACGTCGAAGTGGTTGCGGGCCTGGGCCTCGAGTTTCTCGTACCGCGTCTCCGTACTGCCCCCCTCGCCCGTGCGGTGGTTCTGGCCGCCGACGAGGACCATCGGCTCGTCGCTGTCCGGGTAGGGACGGACGGAGAAGTACGGGTCGTAGGGCTGGTAGTACATCCCCTCGGGCGCGTCCTCGTTCAGCGTCGCCGCGACGACGTAGGAGCGCTTCGGGGTCAGCCGCGCGAAGTAGGCGGCGTCGTCGCGGACGGGGAAGTGGGTCGCGAGGACGACGTCGTCGGCCGTCACGGTCCCGCGGTCCGTCTCGACGGTGCAGGGGTCGCCCCCGTCCACGTCCTCGACTGTCGTCTCCTCGAAGACGTGGCTGCCGTCGCCGGGGACCCGCCGCGCGAGTTCGAGCAGGTAGTTCCGGGGGTGGAAGTGGGCCTGATCGTCGACGCGAATCGCCCCGCCGACGTCGTAGGGCAGGTCGGTCTCCTCGACGAACGACGCGTCCAGCCCTGCGCGCCTGGCGGCCTCGACTTCGTTTCGTATCGCTCGGCGGTGCCGGCGGTAGTCCGGGTCCTCGGCCCGCTCGGGGGTGTACGTGTACGCCGGCGCCCGCTCGAAGTCGCAGTCGACGTCGTACTCGGCGACGGTCTCCGCGACGTCGTCGATGGCCGCCTCGTTGGCCTCGGCGTACAGGCGGGCCTGCTCCTCGCCGACGTGGTCGGTCAGGTAGTCGTAGATCAGCCCGTGTAACGCGGTGAGCTTGGCCGTGGTGTGGCCGGTCACGCCCAGCACGATCCGGTCGCGTTCGAGCAGCGCGACCGACTTGCCCCGTTCTGTCAGTTTCAGGGCCGTCGTGACGCCGACGATGCCGCCCCCGACGACGGCGACGTCGACGTCCAGGCCGCCGTCGAGCGGGTCGTAGTCGGTCGATTCGGACCGGTCGATCCAGATCGGTTCGTGTGCTCCTCGGTGACCGTCGTGGGATGCTGTGTCAGAATTCATCGGTCGCCTCCGGCGACGCCGCTCGCGGTGGCCCGACCGGTGCCGGCCGGGGCCACACGCTCGTCAGCCGATGCCCCTGGACCGTCGTCCGGACAGCCATTGAAGATTGACCCGGCCGTCGCAGGGGTCTTTTCCGGGTGGAACGCGAGCGACGATTCCGGGCCGACAGTATAAGTGTGAGGCCCCCGTCACTTCGGACGTATGCTTCGCGTCAGTCGGGACGGTCCGGAACGGGGTGATCGATTGCCGTGTCGCTGAGTCTCGGCGGCAGTAGCGGGCGCGCCACGTCCGTACTGCGAGCTATCGCCGCGGAGTTCAAGGAAGAGAACATCACCTTCATGGCCGGTTCCATCGCCTACTACGCGTTCGTCTCGATGTTCCCCCTGCTGTTGCTCGCGCTACTGGTCGCGTCCATCGTCGGTGGCCAGGCGTTCGCCGACGTCGTGATCGGTCTGACCCAGCAGTACCTGACGCCCGCCGCACAGGGGATAGTGACCGACTCTATCACCCAGGCCAGCAACGCCGCCAGCTTCTCGATCATCGGGATCGTGGCGCTGCTGTGGTCCGTGCTGAAGGTGTTCCGCGGGCTCGACGTCGCGTTCGCGTCGCTGTACCACTCGCCAGGCGACAACGGCATCCTCGACCAGGTGAAAGACGGCGTCATCGTCCTGGGCGGCATCGTCGTCGCAGTCGCTGCGATGGTGGTTGCCGGCTTCCTCGTCAGGTTCGTCCCCGACGTCCCGTACATCGGTGCGCTGAGCTTCGTGTTCCTCATCGCTGCCCTGACGGCCGCCTTCTTCCCGATATACTACGTCTTCCCCGACGTGGACGTCTCCGTCCGCGACGTGATTCCTGGCACCGTCGTCGCCGCCGTCGGGTGGGCGATCCTCCAGAGCCTCTTCCGCGTGTACACGACGTACTCCTCGACGGGCGAACTGTACGGGGCCATCGGCGGCGTCATCCTGCTGGTGACCTGGCTCTACTTCGGCGCGCTCGTCCTGTTGCTCGGTGTCGCGGTCAACGTCGTGCTCGCCGGCCAGTCGGAGGCGGCGAAACCGACGCCGAACCCGGAGGGGAATCGCTCGCCAGAATGACGCGCCTCGCGTGCACACCGTGACCGGTCAGCGCCCGTAGCACCGATGGACGACGACGCAGTTCCCGCGGACCGATGTGGCTACGAGTACAGCGTGAGCACGCTCCACGACATCGGCGACTCCTGTTGCTGGCGGTCCGTCTGGAACGACGAGGACCGCTGTGTCTGGCACGCGACCGGTGTTCCGAAGTTCCACGACGACTACGCGGCCCAGGCCCCGGACGGGCCGGAGCGCCTCGACGGTGCGACGGTCGACACGGCCGACCTCGACGGGGTCGACTGGTTCGAGGGATGTTCCCTGATCGGTACCGAATTCAGCCACGTCGACCTCCGGGATGCGTCGCTGGCTGGCGCGGACCTGCGCGAGTCGACGCTGGACAACGTCGACGTCCGCCAGGCCGACCTCTCGCGGGTGAACGTCGAGGACGCGTCGATACGGACCTGTGACCTGCGCGGTGCCGACTTCCGGCACGCCCGGTTCGACCAGACGGTGCTCTCGGACGTCCGCATCAATCGCGACACCAGGTTCGGCGACGCCGTCGTCTACGAGGAGGAACTGGCGGCGGCCGAGGACGCGGCCACCTTCGAGGAGAACGCCCAGGCGGCCGTCTGGGCCTACCGCGAGATTCACAACATCCACGAGAACAACGCGCTACCCTACGAGGCCCGCCAGTACTACCTGAAGGAGAAGGACGTCCGCCGCCGTCTCGCCTGGGAGTCGGGGCACCGGACGCGGGCAGTGATGGCCGAGGGCGCCCGCTGGATCACGGGCTACGGCATGAGTCCGTGGCGCGTCCTGGCGACGGCGGCCGTGATCATCGTCGCCTCGGCGTTGCTCTACCCGCTCACCGGCGGGCTGGTGGAGACGGTCAGCGGCGGCGGTGGCGAACCGGAGTCGATCACCTGGTCCATCGAGGACCCCGAGACGGCGCCGCAATTCGTCCTGGTCGAGGCGTTCTACAAGAGCCTCTACTTCAGCATCGTCACGTTCACGACGCTGGGATACGGCGACGTCCGCCCGGTCGGCAACTTCGCCCGGGGACTCGCGGGGGTCGAGGCGCTGCTGGGCCAGTTGCTCGTCGCCGTACTGGTGTTCGTGCTCACGCGCCGGATCAGCTGACGCATCGACGCGCCGGCCCTCGATGCCGACGGACCTGTCTCTGTGCCAACCTTTTAGTCTCGTGCTCGCGTATCTCGAGCCGGTATGACAGCCGTCAAAGTAGTCAAAGTTCTCGGGACGTCAGCGGAATCGTGGGACGACGCCGCAGACGAGGCGGTGCGGGAGGCGAGCAAGACCATCGACGACATCCGGGGCGTCGAGGTAGAGGATCAGACGGCGAAGGTGGAAGACGGCGAGGTCACCGAGTACCGGGCCACCGTCGAAGTCGCCTTCCCCGTCCACGAGGAACAGCACGCCCAGTGACCGCCCCTGACCGCGCCGGATCGACTACCAGCGGCGACCGCTGGGACGGGTAACTGCCGACACAGATTCATGAGCACTGACCAGGAGATAGAGGCGGAGGAACCGGAGGGCGACGTCGACGAGGAGGCCATCGCGGCCCTGCTCGGCGACCGAGTGATCGGGACGGACCACCACGAGAACGCGCCGGCGTTCGTCGTCGGTCCGGACCACGTCGCGGACGTCCTGCAGACGCTGAAAGCGCAGGCCGGCTTCGACCACCTCTCACTGCTTACCGCACAGGAGTACGCGGACCGCTTCGAGAGCATCTACCACCTCACGAGCTACGAGGACCGTACCAGAGAGGTCTCCGTCGTCGTCCCATCGAGCAAGGACGACCCGCGCAACCAGTCGGCGACGTCGGTGTTCAGTACCGCCGGCTGGCACGAGCGGGAGGCCTACGACCTGGTCGGTATCGACTACGCGGGCCATCCCGACCTGCGGCGCATCCTCCTGCCGGAGACGTGGCAGGGCCACCCCCTCTCGCTGGACTACGACCAGCAACAGCCCCAGGTCGTCACCCTGGCCGAGCACGGCGAGGCGATGATGTCCGGGGCCACCGCCCAGGCCGAGGTGAGCGACCAGCACGAGGGGTCGGACAGGATGTTCATCAACATCGGGCCCCACCACCCGGCGACCCACGGCGTCCTCCACCTCGAAACCCAGCTCGACGGCGAGCAGGTCGCCCACGTCGACCCGGACGTCGGCTACCTCCACCGCTGCGAGGAGCAGATGTGCCAGAACGGCACCTACCGCCACAAGATCATCCCCTACTCCGACCGCTGGGACTACACTGCGAACTTGCCCTGCGAGTGGGCGCCGGCCCGCGCCATCGAGGACCTGGCCGACGTCGAGGTGCCGGAGTACGCCCAGGTGCTGCGGACGATGGCGACGGAACTGGGCCGGATGTTCGGTCACTTCCTCGCGGTGGCGACGTACGCACTGGACGTCTACGGGGACTTCACGGCCATCTTCCAGTACGGCATCCGCGACCGCGAGACGGTCCAGTCCATCCTGGAGGACCTGACCGGCCAGCGGATGATGTTCTACTACTTCCGGGTCGGCGGCGTCGCCTGGGACCTGCCTACGCCGCGCCAGGAGTTCGTCGACAAGGTGCGCCAGTTCATCGACGAACTCCCCGGTCGCCTGGCGGAGTACCACGACCTCATCACGAACAACGAACTGTTCCAGATGCGGACCGTCGACACGGGCGTCGTCGGCCCCGACGTGGTGAAAGACTACGGCGTCACCGGGCCGGTCGCTCGCGCCTCGGGCGTCGACTACGACCTCCGGCGGGACGACCCCTACGGCTACTACGACGAACTCGACTGGGAGGTCGCGACGGACGACGGCTGTGACAACTACGCGCGCATCCTGGTCCGCCTGCGCGAAGTCGAGGAGTCGGCCCGCATCGTCTCCCAGTGCCTGGACCTCCTCGAGGACTGGCCCGAGGACGAGCGCACGCTCCAGGCCAACGTCCCGCGGACGCTCAAGCCCGAGTCCGACTCGGAGACGTACAAGGCGGTCGAGTCCGCCAAGGGAGAGATGGGCGTCTACGTCCGCAGCGACGGGACCGCCAGCCCCGCCCGCTTCAAGATCCGCAGCCCCTGCTTCCACAACCTCTCGGCGCTCCCCGAGATGGCCGAGGGAGAGATGATCCCCGACCTCATCGCCGCCGTCGGCAGCCTCGATATCGTCCTCGGGAGCGTCGACCGGTAGGAGGATGCTCCGAGCGAAGCGAGGAGCATCTTACAGAGGAACGGCGAGCGAAGCGAGCCGTGAGAAGGATGCTCCGAGCGAAGCGAGGAGCATCTTACAGAGGAACGGCGAGCGAAGCGAGCCGTGAGAAGGATGCTCCGACCGGAGTGAGTCGCCCCGTTTCCGCCCCGCCACCGCCCACTGCTTAACAACGATATCACTGTTAACCACTGCGTCGTCGGCTTCGCACCAGCAGGCTACCAGTCGGTCCCGTCGACGACCGGCGGATCGCCGGACGCGACGACGTCTCCTGGCGACGCATACGGCGAAACTGGTGACCGTAGGTGACGGAATCGTGGTGGGGCGGAGCGCGCTTACTTGTTCGCGGTCTCGTCTCGACCGTAGCCCCGGGACCGGCGTTCACTCGGGTCGTGTCCCTCCTCGTCGCCGCTGTGGCGCTGCTGGTAGCGACTCTGCTGGCCGCCGGTGTGGTGCTGTCCCAGCTGGTCTGTCTGGCCCTGCTGGTTCTGGTGGCCGCCCTGCTGCTGGCCGTGGCGGGTCTGGTGACCCTGTCGGTGCTGTTGCTGCCCGCCAGCCTGGTGGGATATCTGGCCACGCTGGTCGTGATCCCGGCCCTGACGGGGCTGGGCGTCGCCGTGGCCCGTCTGGTGGCGCTGTCCCTGCTGCTGGCCCGTGTGACCGGTCTGGTGCTGGCCGGTCTGCTGGTGACCCTGCTGCTGTCGACCTTGCTGCTGGTTAGCTCGCTGCTGGTGCTGACCCTGAGGGTGGCCCTGCTGGGGATGGCCCTGGTGGGCCTGCTGGGCGAGTTCGTCGTGGCCGAACATCTCGCCGATCTGCTGGCCGGACTGCTGTTGACCGCCTTGCTGGCCCCGTTGCTGTCCGGCCTGCTGGTGCTGGCCGGCCTGCTCGTGCTGGCCGGTCTGGCGCTGTTGGTGTCCGGGCTGCTGCTGGTGCTGGCCGGACTGTCGGTGGCCCTGCCGCTGGCGGCCAGTTTGGTCCCGGCCGCCCTGGTGCTGGTCCCGTCGGGAGTGACCCTGGTGGGGCTCGTCCTGCCGACGCTGCCCTTGCCGGCGTCCCTGTCCGCTCCAGTCGCCCTCGTCGACCGGGCCCTGACCCCGGTCACGACTCGAGTGCTGGCCCTGCCGCTGTCCGAGCTGCTGGTGACCCTGTTGGTACTGGCCTTTGAACGGGTCCCGGTCGTGTTCCTGTCCCCGACGCTCGTCGTTCGGTGTGTGCTGATTCATGGGAAACTCTCGATAGGACGTGTCCGGTCGCCGGGTCGGTCCGGGCGGACCCTTCGCGGCCGGGCCGCCGCGTCGGCCGGTGCCGGCGACGGTACACCGCCACGCGATGGCGGAGCCGTCGTCCGTTCGGGGACAGTACTCGACGACGTATTGTTACTGGTCGCTTAGTTCTCGACCCGACCGCGCGCCTCGTTCGGCCGGATCTACTGGGCGAGACGGACGACTGGGAGCTAGCGACGCGCCGTGACTGTTCGCCGTTTCGGCCGGGTGGCGGACGGGCCGCCGTTCGTCGGGGAGTCTCGACCGCGGAGTAATTGCCCGCAGTCCGGCGATAATACTCGCTTATCGGCCCGAGAAGGCGTCGGTGGTAGTGGTGGCCGGGCCGGCGCTACGGGCGCGGCGATTTCCCGATACTGATCTCGCCGGCGTCGGCGTCGAACTCGACGACGCCGTACTCGTCGAGGACGGGCAACTGGCCGTGGTGGAGCCAGGTCTGGACCCGGCGCTGGACGTCGTCGTCGACGGCGTCGGCCGAGGTCCCGGTGATCCGGGCCACGACGCGTCTCGCCAGGTCGGGTTCCTGGACCGGGCCGTCTTCCTCGTCCAGGATGTCGAGGAGGTGTCGACAGTGCGGGTCGTCGAGCACGTCCGCGAGTTCCTCCGCGGGCGGTCCCGTGGCGTCCGTTCGCTCGGTTCGGCCGGGGCTGTCACCGACGCGTGAGTACATATCTTACTATTTCGCACCCACCGTGAAATTCAGGATGCCTAAGGAGATAGGGTCGACGGTGATCGCCTGACGCCGCCGCCACCAGCAAACCGAAACCACGTCGATGCAGCCGACGACCACCCGCCCAGTATCGGGGAAGTACCTGTAGACCGGGACCGTCGCGTGCACCCGGTGCGAAAACCGATTTATAACTAAAGGTGGCCCCGCCGCAGTCGTCGTATGGCACTCGTCGAGTCCATCATCGGCTTCGTCGTCAGCCTGCTCATCGGTGCGGCCGGGATCTACCTGGGCGCGAGTATCCTCACCGACGTCGAGGACTACACCTACGCCATCGTCACGGCGCTCATCGCGTCGCTGGTCTGGTTCGTCGTCGCCGCGTTCCTCGGCTGGATCCCGCTGCTCGGGGCGCTACTGGCGCTACTCGCGTACATCGCCGTGATCAACTACCGCTACCCCGGTGGCTGGGTCGAGGCGATCGGTATCGCCCTGATCGCCTGGATCGCCACGGTCGTCATCCTCTACGTGCTCGCGCTGCTGGGCATCACGTCGTTCTCCGCCATCGGCATCCCCGGCGTCTAGTCGGCCCGGTCGATTCGAGGCGGAGACGTTGCCGGAAGAAGGTGAATTCGGGGCGGACCACCGGACGACTGTCGGCGCCCATCGAGGCGCTGGTCGGGGCGTCACGAGCGGGGAAGTGACTGCACGTTCGGTCGACCGCCGGCTACAGCCGTGGCGACTGTTTCTTGATCGTCTCGCCGACCTTGTTGAGTTCGCTGCCCAGGAGGACGAGGACGTCGTCGAGCGTGATGATGCCCTGGAGGTCGCCGCTGTCGTCGACGATGGGCAATCGGCGGATCCCCTCGTCGCTGAGGTGCTGGAGTGCGTCGAAGACGCTCATGCTCGTCGTGGCGGTGACGAGGTCGCCGCTGACGAGGTCTCCGGCCTGCTTGTTCGCGATGTCCGGCGTGTTCTCGAGAGCGAGGGCGACGCTCCGGTCGGTGATGACGCCGACTGGCTGGTCGTCCTCGACGACGACCACGCTGCCGACGTCTTCCTCGGCCATCTTCGCGACGACCTCGGAGATGGGCGTGTCGCGCTCGGCAGTGACGACGTCTTCCTCGACGACCTCCTCGACCCGGATCGGACGCATGCGCATTCCCTCACTCCGTCGCGTTTGCCCGCCGGGCTGGGGCTGGATGCCGGGCTGGGGCATCTGTGTGCCGCCCTGGTGCAGCTGCTGTGGCTGCACGCCGGAGATTCCCTGTGGCGGTGCGCCCTGGGAGGGCATCTGCGGCGGCATCCCGCCGGACTGTTGCTGGGGTACTCCCTGTGGGAGCTGCCCCTGCGGTATCGGTCCCTGGCCCTGGGGCGGCTGTCCCTGTTGTGGCTGTCCCTGCGGTGGCCGACCCTGGGGCTGGCCACCCGGGGGTTGCCCCTGGGGCAGCTGCTGCCCGCTCTGCGGTGGCTGTCCCTGGGGTTGCCCGCCCGGCGGCTGCTGTGGGCGTCGCGCTGGTGGTTGCTGGTGCTCGGTGCCCGACGGTCGTCGTCCCCGTGGCTGGTCGGGGGCGTCTCCCTGGTACGGTGTCATGGGTATCCGTCGGCCGCTGGTGCTGGAACGACCGACTGTGCGACGGTTCGCTCCAGGGCTCAATAAAGCCTTGCCAGGTGACACGAACCCGGGGACGGGAGACACATCTTTCCCCGCGAGCATCCAACGAACGGTATGGTCGACCGCATCGCGGAAGCCCGCAAACTCGTCGAGGAGGCCAGTGACGTCACCGACGACGCCACGGTGCAGGAACAGCTCCACTCCATCGACGAGGGATTCGCTGTCCTCGCCGACGAACCCGACGACGCCGTCAAGGGCGACCGGCTAGAGGAAGTGGAGGCCAAACTGGTCGGGCTCGGTGACGAACTCGACGACGAAGACCGCGTCCACCACCTGATCGAGAACGCGCGCGACCACGTGGACGCGTTCCGCCGGGAGAAGGCACAGAACTGGTGACCCGCGCCGTTCAGCGCGCCTCGTGATCGGGCTGCCGGGGGACACGCGCGGCCCGCTCACGCGGCCAGGAACGACAGCGAGAAGGCGGTGAGTATCCCCGGCCGACGGAATCTGCGAGCAAGTGCGCTGGGCCGAGCGGTGGGGACGCGAGGCGGCGCCGGACCGGTCCCGGGACGGACAAGACCTAATGCAAATGAAGATTAAGCAACACTATGACAGACGACGTGGCCGACGGCGACTGGTACGAGACGACGTTCGATCCGGGCCCGAACCAGCCCAACGTCGACATCACCGAGACTGTCGCGGAGCTAAAGGGAGTCCAGAGCGACGAACTCTCGCCCCTGTACGACGCCATCGACCACGTCGTCGACAACATCTTCTCCGAACCGCCCGACCCCGACGCTAACGTCGAAGTGTCGTTCTCCTACGAGGGGTTCCGCATCACGATCTCCCAGGACGGGGACGCGAGGTTCCGTCCCGAGGAGTGAGCCGCAGCCGAGGGGGTAGCCAGCGCCGCTCCGGCGACACTGTGCGTTCGTCGCCGTTAGCTGCGCGATTCGCTCCCCCCGTCGGTCTGGCGTGGCTCCTCCGGAGTGGGCGTCCCCTCGGACGCACGGCCCATCCACTGGTTGATGTTGTTGGCGACGTACTCGTGGCCGCCCCAGCCGAGGGCGAGGCCGACGCCGATGGCGATGGCCGCCGCGACGCCCCACGCGATGGCGTTGGCGAACACGTAGAGGATGCTGACGTCGATCCCCATCGTGTCCAGGCCGATCACGATCGCGGTGAAGTAGAGGAACATCCGCGTCCCGGTCGCGAACCACGACGTGTAGGCCGTCTCCGTCGCCGCGCGCGTCTTCGTGATGGCGTCGCCGATGAAGTCCGCGACGACGAAGCCGACCACGATCACCGCCAGGCCGGCGATGAACGCGGGCAGGTACGAGACGGCTGTCGATATCCACTGGGACAGCAGCGGAATCGCGAGGACGTTCGCCGCCGCGAGGATGGCCAGCGCGTAGACGAACCACTTCGCGATGGCACCGAACGTGTCCGAGACGGCCTGGCGCGACCCGCCCATTATCCGGCCGAGGGGTGTATCGAGGACCATCCTGTCGAGTTCGACCGCGTCGGTCAATCTGCTGACGACTCTGGCCGCCGCGACGCCGACGACCCAGCCGATGATCAACACGACCAGTGCCCCGACGAGTCTCGGCAGGAACGCGACGATGTCTGCGACGGTGCTCTCCAGATACTGCGGAACGTCGATCTGTAACGCCAGTGCTGTCGTTCGTGTCATTGTGTCTCCATTACACACTAGCCTATCGACCCAGATAAATACGGCAGGTCGTATTTGTCGCCAAAATTCAGTAAGCACACCGATATCGTCTCGCAATCTTACCGGTGGGACGGGGGCGGGCGCATACTTATGGATCGTGAAGATCAATTGATGTGTGTAGCCATGCCCCGAGACGACGACACACCGAGCGAGAGCGAGGTAACGACAGATCCCGACCGCATCGAGACCTGGGCCGACGAACACGAAGCGACGCCGGTCAGACGCGAAGGTGACGGGGACGACACCGTGGAGATTCTCCCGGAATCGGACCGACGGGAGCACCACGAAGAGATGACGTGGGACGACTTCCACCGGGAAATCGACGAGAACGAGATGGTCGTGATCCGCCGGAACCGGGATTCGCGCCCCTTCGACGTCCTCGAACGGAACGAGATGGTGAGCCGGCTGGACGCCGAGGACGTCGAGCAACGGCTGATGGCCGGCGAGACGGTCACCTCGACGATCACCGAGACGACGGTGATCGAAGAGACCATCGTCGAGGAGGCCACCGTCGAGAGCGAGGTCGTCGACCGCGCCGTCGTCGAGGAGAGCATCGTCGACGCCGAACTCGTCTCGCGCGAGGTCGACCACTGCGAGGTCACCGCCGTCGACATCGACGACGAGATGGTCGACGACGAGCTGTTCGAGACCGGCTACGAGAGCACCGACGACGACATCGAGGTCACGGTCGAGGTCGACGAGGACTGGGCGGTGACCAGGGAGGTCCTCGAACAGTTGACCATCGAGAGCCGCATCGTGGACACGGACGCGACGGAGACCGAGACCGTCGAGAGCGACACCATGGAGGAGCGCGTCGACATCGAGGGCGTCCAGGAGACGATCCTGGAGGGCGACATGCTCGCCTCAGAGGGGCGCGCCAACGAGGTCATCGAGAGCGGCGCCATCGAGAGCGAGTTCCGCGAGGGCGAGGTCGTCGAGACGACGTTGCTCGAACGCAAGACCGTCGAGGAGGAGATGCGCGTCCGGCGGGAGTACACTGGCGACCTCACCACCGGCAGTACGCTCTCGGCCGAGACGATCAGCAGCCGGGACGTCGAGACCGAGATCGCCACGGACGAGGACCGCGAGTTCCTCGACCGGGAGGCCATGGCCGACACCGGGACGACTGGAACGATCGGCGGGACGGAGATGGCCGACGACGATATGACGGCTGACGACACGGAGACGACCGCTGACCGGGAGGCCACGGCCGGCACGGAACCCGCCACCGCGACGGCCGACGCGGACGCTGGCGAACACAGAGTGATGCCGACGGAGGCCGACGAGGGGAAGATGGTCGTCGACGCCACCGGCGAGGAGGTCGGGATGGTCACTGACGTCGAGGGCGGCACGATGTACGTCGACGCTCACCCGTCGCTCACCGACCGCATCAAGTCGGTCCTCGACTGGGGCGGCCACGACGACGACGCCTACCCCCTGGAGCCGGAGAACGTCGCCAGCATCACCGACGACGAGGTCCAGCTCGCGGGCGAGGAGGATCTAGAGCGGACGTAGACAGCTTGGTTCCGACGGACGGGAGGAACCAAGGAACGAGCGAGCGGGGAACGAAGTGACCCGCGAGTAGCGGTTCCGACGGACGGGAGGAACCAAGGAACGAGCGAGCGGGGAACGAAGTGGCCCGCGAGCAGCTCGGTTTCGACCGGCGGGAGGCACCGAGTTC